>JASFUE010000066.1:0-12733 GCA_050050435.1 Burkholderiales bacterium
GCCCGCGACGGCATTTCAAATTTACCCACGTTGAGAATATCCTGCCCGTTCGATACCGCCTCCCAAACCGTCTTGTCATCGGGCAGCACATCGCGCATCTGATCTACCGAGACAATTTTCGCAGTGGATCCGATAATGATCTCTCCTTTGTCGGGCTTATCAACCCCGGTAATCATTCGAAACAGAGTCGATTTTCCCGCCCCGTTCGGCCCGATAATGCCGACGATCGCGCCCGGCGGTATCTGCAGTGACAAATTGTCAATGAGCAAACGATCACCAAACCCCTTGGTGATATTCTTCAATTCAATAACCTGGTCACCGAGACGCTCTGCAACCGGAATGAAAATTTCCTGCGTCTCGTTTCGCTTCTGGTGCTCGAAGGACGACAGTTCTTCAAAGCGGGCGATACGCGCCTTGCTCTTTGCCTGTCTTGCTTTCGGATTGGCGCGAACCCACTCGAGTTCTTTCTTGATCGTACTGATACGCGCCGATTCCTGTTTCTCTTCCATCTCGAGACGCTTCTCTTTCTGGTCCAGCCACGAGGAATAATTTCCTTTCCAGGGAATCCCGTGGCCGCGATCGAGCTCCAGAATCCACTCGGCTGCGTTATCGAGGAAATACCGGTCATGGGTCACGGCCACGACGGTTCCCGGGAAACGCTGCAGGAACTGTTCAATCCATTCCACGCTTTCAGCATCGAGGTGGTTGGTCGGCTCATCGAGCAACAGCATGTCGGGCCTGGACAACAGCAACCGGCACAATGCGACCCGTCGCTTTTCACCACCGGAAAGGTTGCCGATTTGCGCCTCCCACGGTGGCAGCCGCAGGGCATCAGCGGCCACTTCGAGCTGATGCTCCATGTCCGAGCCGCTGGCCGCCAGCACGGCTTCATATTTCGCCTGTTCCTCGGCAAGTTTGTCGAAGTCGGCATCGGGCTCGGCATAAGCGGCATAGATCTCGTCGAGCTTGCGCTTTGCTTCGACGACCTCGCCCATACCCTGCTCGACCGCCTCGCGTACCGTCTGATCCGGGTCCAGTTGCGGCTCCTGCGGCAAATAGCCGATGCGGATATTGGGCATCGGCACGGCCTCGCCGTCAAAATCCTGATCCTCACCCGCCATGATGCGCAGCAGGCTCGACTTGCCTGAACCGTTGAGCCCGAGCACGCCGATCTTTGCACCGGGGAAAAAGGAAAGGGAAATATCTTTCAGGATGACACGCTTGGGCGGCACCATCTTCCCGACGCGCATCATCGTGTATACGTACTGGGCCATGCGTTAGATTTCTTCCAAATTGGTTAATCAAAGCACACCACAATGCGTGCTTCAACCTGAAACACACGGCGCGTGCGGGGCGAGGGCCTGGTAGGCCGCCGGCGCATCAACGCAGCCCCGGCTCACTCCCGACGAGCGGTCGGCCACGGGCACTCGTCCGCGGCAATGGCCGCCTCGCAAATCCCGCTCGGTTGCCTGCCACAACAACGGCATTGGCCGGCAGGCATCAGTCGCGATCAAACCAGACGCGAGGCTGTGAACGGAATTATCGCACTGCGCCGGAGCGCATGGCGATGCAGGCACCCGACTCGAGCAGACTCAAACGACAGCAGTCAGTCGGGACTTATGCCGCCGCGCGTGAGTCCAGCGCGAAGCGCTGCTCCATTTCGCGACGTACGCGCACGGCCAACATCGTTTCGTCTACTTCGACATCGCGCCAGCGCACGACTTCACCGCTTGCCACCGCGTTGCGCAGCTTGACCTGATGGGCCAGCCCGAGAGGCAACCCACCTGCTTTCAACGAATCGGTAGCCGGCAACAACTTGCCCACGACTGTGTAGCCACCCTCCCCATCGAGCATTTCGCCTGCCTTGAGGTCTCGCTTGGCAACCGCGACGACATCGGCGCGGAAACCGGTTGCAACGCCGGTCGGTTCGCGGTGAATACCGATCGATGCCACCGAAACGCCGACTTCGAGCCCGATCAGGTGCCAGCGCTTGTACATACAGGCGTAATGTCCCGAATCATCGGTGCGAACACCGTACTCATTGAAACAACGGCGGATGTATTCGCTGTCGCCTTCGAATACCACCCAGACACCGAAGCGGATGTCATAGGGCACGGGCTGCCCGTCTGATTCCAGAGACGATATGACTTCGACCTGTCCTTTGTGATGCAACAGCCCCCCCTCTGAACCGGGGCGCATCACATTGGCAATTTCATCGATGCTTGCAGGCGGGTAGGCCAGGCCTCCAGGCGCAGGCGTCAGGCCGGTCGCATTGCACACCGCCGTACTTTCAATTGCCGGCTTTGAACCGTCAAGAAAGGAATTGAACATCTTCGGGTTCAGGCCGCCCACACGCGCCTGCTCTGGCGTCAGCCCGTAGTGACCCCAGACCGTTTCCGGGGTGGACTGGGCGAAATGTGGCAACCATTTATGACCGCGGCCGGCCGCAACGACGTTGAAACCGGACGTTCTCGCCCAGTCGACCAGATCACAGATCAGCGCTGGTTGATCTCCATATGCAAGGCTGTACACCACCCCCGCTTCGTGCGCCTTTTGCGCCAGCAACGGACCGCAAACAGCGTCGGCTTCGACTGTCACCATTACCACGTGCTTGCCCTCGTCGAATGCCGACAGAACGTGCTCAACTGCTGCGAGCGGATTGCCGGTGGCCTCGATGATGATGTCGATTTTCGGGTGCGAGACCAAGGCATGCCAGTCATCACTGACACAAGTCGTTTCGGCGTTGATGGCGGCATCCAGCGATGGCGCCGAGAATTGCTCAGGCGACCAGCCCACGCGCTCGAGATTTCTGCGCGCATTATCCGGCGACAGGTCGGCAACTCCAACGACATGCACACCCGGGGTTTTCGGAACCTGCGCCAGATACATCGACGCAAACTTTCCAGCGCCGATCACACCGACGCGCAGAGGATTATTCGCCTCGGCCCGTTGTTCGAGTCTTGTATACAGATTCATGTGTTCTCCTCAGGCAACCAGTTGCGATCGTAACGAAGATTCCGGCACCCCGTCTTGCCAGGGCAAGTCGACTTCATAGTCCTTGAGCAGACAATCGTCCGGCAAACTCCGGATAGGCGAGAATTCGCCGTAAGCGAGACTGGCTGGGCGTTTTGAATCGGCGTATGTGGTTTGAAACCGCGCACAGGATGCAGCACCCGGTGCGCTGGTGCCACGGTGAACTAGTTGAGCCGGACGCGTGCACCAGCCCGGAGTGAAACAGGATCATCGATCGGGCCCGGCCTTTTTCCGCCGGCGTGGACGGGGATCGAAACAGCAGATAGCCCAGTCGATCAAACGAATCGATTCGATTTTGCGTCAGTTGCATGAACAACAACCTTCCATAAGCAGTCAACCCTATGACGCCTGTTGAATATGACGAAGCAGCTCATCCGCGACGGCCTGACCTGCGCGCTCGCCATGGGCACGCGCCCGTTGCTCCGCTGCCGTCGCATTACCGGAATTGACTGCCTCGATGATACCCGCGTGCTCGTCCCAGACTGTTTCACGAATGCCGGTCTGCATCAAGACAGCGCCCATAGCTCGGCGTATGTGCTGCCAATGATGATTGGAAGCTTCACCAATCAACGGGTTGCCCGAAGCCTGATAAAGAGCCTGGTGAAATTTCAGGTCGGCCTCGATCATCGCCGCGATTGAGTTGCTTGCGGCAGCCGACCTGCCTTGAGTGATCAAATCCTCTGAAAGGCGGGCCTTGCGCAAAGCTGCTTCGCGCGCCGCCAGCCCATCGAGCACCGCCCGCACCTGGTAGGTCTGCTTGATCGTCTGTGCATCGAGCGGCGCCACCATCAGTCCGCGCCGGCCGGCATCGATGACAAACCCGTCCCTGCGAAGCATTCGCAGAGCCTGAAGCACCGGCTGGCGAGACACGTTCAGCGAAGCGGCCAGCTCCTGCTGGGTCAGGCGCGCGCCGGATTGCAGCGAACCGCTGCAAATGGCCTCCGTCAGCCGCTCATAGACCTGCTCGGTCAGGTCGGGTGCGAAATCGATACGGCGAAGCATTGGCACTCCATATCTCCTGACAACAGAAACACTCAAGTCATCACCTTTGTATACAGAATACCGTCCGTCGACACAAAGTCAATCAGCACGCCTAAAACAACAACGGGCGCCGGAAGGCGCCCGCTGATTTCTGTCAATCCCGATAAAAGCTGTTTTTTCAGTAGCGTGCGCGCCGCAATCAGGCGCTCGCCAAACCTCCCGCTCGACGCCGGTCCGCGACCCTGCGATCAGGAAAGCCCATCACTTTTACGACGTCAATCGCCACATTGCGGCGGCGATCGCGTTTGCGCCGCTCAACTTTCAGGTCATCGGTACGAGTCTCCAAAACCTCTTCGGCAAATGGTACCGGCATCGTCGGATCGGTGGTGTCGACCAAAGGCAGCGCTGCACCTTTTGGCAAGGTGGCATAACCACGGATCCAGTCCTTCATCCATTGCGGATCCTGGTCACGCCGTGGATTGTGCCATGGCAGCAGTGCCCGCAACAGGTAAGGCGCAACGTTGACAACCATCGATCCTATTTCACGAACCACGCTCAGAAAGCTGCTGGGTTTGCCAACTTGCCGGTCCTTTTTCAGCGCGGTGAACATGGCAACCAGGCTGAATCCCAGCACGTGGAATGAGCCGTGCAGAACGCCGATCGCCCGCGGCCAATACTTGCCCGAATAGGCCATGTAGGCGTCATAGGCGACCGTCTTGTGCTCGGTTTCCTCCACCGCGTGCATCAGGAAGAACGAGGCGACATACGGCGAACCACCCGCGAACAACTCCGTCCGCTTGTTGATCATCCAGTTCGTAAAGCCGTTGGTCATGCACTCGAATCCGGCATTGTAGGCAAGCTGGGTGCGCAGACTGCGCGTCATCAGTTTCCGATACGACCGTGCCATCCGTTCTTCCACCCGGGAAAGTTCGGGATAGCCGTTTGCCTTCATTATCTCGTTCAGACGCCGATGACATTCGAAGTGGCGAGATTCCTGCGCGCTGAAATCACGCATGTCCTCGACCAGTTCCGGGACGTCAATATACGAAATCGCCCGCAGCGTCGATTTGGCCAGATACGGTTCGAGATAGGGCTTCACCAGCGACAGGCCGTTGAAGAAGTGCGAGATCACCCGGTTGTCGGCACGCCATACCGGATCGAGGTCCTCGGGAAACTCGAAAGTGAATTCCCGGACGACAATTTTGTCAACGAGCTTGGGCTGATACTGAAATGCTTGTGCCGTCACAACATACCCTGGTCATATTTACTTGATCAAGGAAAGCTGCCCGCGCAACTGACAGGATGCCTCGTCATCAGGCCCAGACAGCGCACTTGCGCCCGCGACGTTCACCGAAACGCCGCTCCGGGAAGCTGATCGACAACGCCGCTACCCGGCGGTCAGTGCGTTCCCTGTGCGTATGGTTATCGGAAATGTGAGCCACATCGCCATCGTCACTACGTATCGAATAGGCTTTGTAGGAAGTGTTCAACGCATTATGAAGCAGTTGCACACTGCGTTTGGCTGCTATCATGACCTTGCTCTGCAATTTCTCCGTTGTCGCATACCTCTTTACGATTTCCAGAGCGATGACCGGATGCTCGTCATCATACATAACGTGTTCTCGCATCCACTTGTACGTCTTCGGCTTCATATCGACGCCGGCGTAGTCACGGTAGGCTTCGAACCCATTGATTATCTTGCGTGCCAGATCGCCGGTGGCGCCTTCTATCGCAAAACTGGTTGCAGCAACCGCTTCGGCAAGTGAACCTTTGGTATTGATATACCAGATCCAGTCGGTAAGGGATTGAACTTCTCCCAGGACCGGCTTGTTCCCCTCGACAAGATCGAGCATGTCCGAGCGCGACAGACCAAAGCCTTCTCCCATCCAGATCCAGTGTTCTGCATGGGCTTTTTCGACACGGATGTTATCGATCAGAAACCCGCGCGAATAGTCGTCTTCAACTTTGGTCAGCGCTTCGGCCAAAAACTTGGGGAAAGTGTGGATGAACGGATACAGCTGTAATATCCATCCCTGCATTTCGGGGACCGTCAAGGTCGTGCAGGTAACGCCTCGAGCCCACTCGCTCTCAAGCAGATCATCCCAATATGGCTTGATATACCCGTGCAGGGCGTCAACCCAAACCGGATGAGGCGATATTTCCAGCATCGAGCCCATAGCGATTGGCCCCCCTTTCAGTTTTCTTTGTCGTCTACAGCCGGAACTCGGGGTATCCCGCTACTGGCCCAGCACAACGTTCGGAATCTACTTGAATAAGTGTGTCTTTCCCCCGTTGACAAGATGCAGAAGATTCTCTGGCTTGTCAAATCTATCAATTTGTTAGATTTTTTAGCGGCACACGGGCAATGGCACGAGATGATGACGCGCAAGAAATGCCGAACCGTTTCCAGGCGCATACGATACAGAACGCCACAAATAACTGAAGCGCCGAAAAAAATTACACGCCGGTCGGCGCGGATCGCTACGATGCGGAGCGTGCGGACGCGACCTTGAGGCGCGGTTCGAACGGCTTTGGCTTGCCGAGCCAGTAGCCCTGCGCATAGTCGACGCCAATATCACTCAGCGCCTTCATCACCAGCTCGCTGTCGACAAATTCGGCAATGGTCCGTTTCCCCATGACGTGGCCGACGTTGTTGATTGCCTCGACCATGGCACGATCAATCGGGTCCTCGGCCATGTCCTTGACAAAAGTGCCATCGATCTTGATGAAGTCAACAGGCAAATGCTTGAGGTAGCCGAACGAGGACATACCCGAGCCAAAATCATCGAGCGAGAAATGACAGCCGAACTCTTTCAGTTCCTCGATGAAACGTGAGGCTCGTTCCAGGTTGGCGATAGCCGCTGTCTCGGTGATCTCGAAACAGATCAGTTCACGCGGCAGCTCAAACCGCTCCAGTTGCTCGCGCACGTAGTCGAGAAAGGTTTCATCGCCGATAGTGGCGCCAGACAGGTTGATCGAGCACATCCCCAGAGCCTTGCGGCCATTCACCGAGGAAATTCTCATCATCGTGGTAAGGGCGTTACGGAATACCCAGCGATCAATGGATGGCATCAGTCCGTAGCGCTCTGCGGACGGAATAAAGGCCATTGGCGGAACAACGTTTCCTGACTCGTCGAGCATCCGGATCAACAGCTCACTGTGCCCCTGCCCTTTCTGCTTTCGATTGACCGGAACAATATCCTGCGAATAAAGGACGAAGCGGTCCTCCTCGAGTGCCTTCTGGATACGGGCCACCCATTCCATTTCGCCATGGCGCATCGAGATTTCACTGTCACCGCGCCGATACAGCTGAACGCGATTGCGACCCTTGTCCTTGGCCATATAACAGGCTGCGTCAGCAGCGCTGAGAACATCGGCGAGCGTGTACAGACCATCATCGATATTGACCAGGCCGACACTGGCGCTGACGCTGAAAGATCGCGTTTCCCAGATGAAATGAAGCTCGTTTGTCGTTTGCCGCAATTCCTCGGAGATACGCATCGCATGGTCAGGCGGGCAGTTTTCAAGCAAGACGCCGAATTCGTCTCCTCCCAGGCGCGCCAGCGTGTCGCCTTCGCGCAAACGTCGCTGCAACAGACCGGCTACCTGCCTCATGAGCTGATCGCCTGCTGCGTGGCCACACGTATCATTGACCACCTTGAACTGGTCAAGATCGAGATACAAAACAGCATGATGCCGGCCAAGTTGCGAGGCCGACTGCAACGCAAGCTGCAAACGGTTTTCGAATTCGGCCCGATTGATCAGGCCGGTGAGTGAATCATGTGTCGCCTGATAGGAAAGCTTGGCAGCATACTGGCGCTCGTTGCTGACATCGTGGAGCACCAGAACCACACCACTGATACGTCCATCACGATCGCGGATCGGTGCACCCGAGTGCGTGATAGGGATCTCCACGCCGTCATTGCGGATCAGCAGCAGCGTCGCCGCCACTTCGACAGTTCGCTCTTCACGCAGCACCGTCTCGATCGGACTGAGCACCGCCTGTCGGCTGCCTTCATCCACAAGCCGGCAGATTGCCTGTAGCGGGAGCCCGCGCGCAGCCGATAATTTCCAGCCGGTCAGTTCCTCGGCGACGGGATTGATGAACTCGACCCAACCGTCGGCATCGGTGGTAATCACACCATCGGCGATTGAAGACAACGTCACCTGGGCACGTTCTTTCTCTGAAAACAGTTCAGCCGCTGCCAGCTGGCGATCGGTAATATCGGTCATCGATCCAGCCATCCGCACGGCTTTTTCGTCCTCATCGCGTACCGATTGTCCCCGGCTGCGGAACCAGCGATATTGGCCGGATTTGGTCTTCAACCGCATTTCGACGTCAAAAGCACGGCCATGATCGATGTGATCGCTGAATCCACGCCTCACGATGGCTTCATCGTCCGGGTGCATTCGCGCCATCAGCGCCTCTACCGAGTCCTCGAACTCGCTGGGCCGGAATCCGAGCAGTTGCTTGAAGCGCGGCGAATAGTAGACCTCGCCGGTGACGATGTTCCAGTCCCACAGGCCGTCGTTGCTACCGGTCACCGCCAGATTGAAGCGTTCCTCGCTGAGCTTGAGCGCGCTCTCCGCTTCCTGCCTGCGCCGCACCATCCGTTGTGAAAGAAACAGTCCCAACGGAACCAGGGTCAGCACCGCGAGAACATAGGCAATTTGCAGGAGCACTTGCGATGCCCGGGCCGCATCTCCAAACGAACGGTTGAACTCATCGGAAACAGGCGTTATCCGGCGATCAATATCGTAGATCTTTTCCAGAATCGGTTGCACCGATTCATTCGTTGCTTTTCCCGAAAGGATCAGCTCGCGCAGCTCGGTAGCAGTTAGGGTCAACTCGTCGACCAGTGCATCGCCTTTGGCCCAGACCCGCAATACCTTCTTGAAGAACGGAAGGCTCTTGAAGCGCAGCGTGAGTTTGATGTTTCCGGGAATTTCACCCGGGTGAGTGCGCCCCTGGATCAGCCCCTGCCAGATAATCGAATGGTCGGGGTCGTCCTTGATGTATTCGAGGCGGGCGATCTTGTCCCCGAGTGGCACGGCAATCGATTCTTCGTATCGCCGAAAATCTGCCTCGTCATGCGTCTTGGCATAACGCAACAAGCTGAATACGGCTGTCTTCTGACCCTTGGACCAGAGGCTTTCGCCCTCTGCATACGAACGAATCGAGACCAGGATGGCGAGCGCCTCGAACGAGAGCAATACCAGAAACGCGACGATCACCAGAAACGGCCAGACAATCTTGAACAGCTCTTTGTCAGCCAACAGCCTTTTCGCGACTTTCTCGTAAAACCCCATTTCGCCCTTTAAGTGCTCTCGGTTACCCGCCTAGATGCACGATGAAAAATTAACCCGTTTGGGGGGATCGGGTAGACCGAAAGCAAGCCAATCAGATTTGCGCGCCCCACTCCGCGTCGAGAGGAAGCGCATGCGGACCCCGGGCACCGGTGAGGCATTTTTCTCACTGGAACGTTACTGACGTCGGGTATCAATTCGTGTTCGATTGCGCTTAACCTGCTGTTTTTCGGGCAGACATAAGCAGTTTTTGTGCCTCCGGCGTGGCGCTGGTTTCGCCCGGGTTTGGTTCGCCACTGGCTCGTAACCCGTATTTCAGCGCCTGAGCGAACAGGCTTCTGGGCCGGCCAAAGCTCTCGAAGACCCGTTTCCATGAGCGTGCCGGCAAATTCTTGTGTCATCGACATTGACTCCGGAGGTCTTCGGACCGGGTTTCAGCAGCGGCTGCACCGGGAGGTTGACTGCCGCTGTCCGCGCCGCTGGAAAAACGTGCTGCGCCATCGGTCCAATTTGCCTGTGCCGTCCTGCAATCGACCAATCCGGTTCATTCATCAGGCGCACATGTTCTGCGCGACCGGGTTCAGGGCGCGGCCGGTTATCGCCCGCATACGATGAGCGACTTGAGCAATCTTGCCGCGATCGGTTAACGTAAGCCCTCTTCCATGACTGGCGCGATAAATCAGCTTCGATACCACGGGCTCGCAAAATCATGGCTGCAACAAGAACAATCCGGCCTTTGCCGCAATTGCCGACGCTCAGTGAGGAGCGCAGCAAACTCCAGATACTTCAGCAAACAATCGATATCCATGTTTCACTTCTCGTTTCGCCAGTACATCCTGCTCGGCGTTGGACTGCTGCTGATTTTGTTGGCTGTTTCGCTCAACCGGATCACCGAGTTGTGGAACGCAACGGTCAACGACCATACCGTAGCCTGGCACCGGCTGGCGATTTCACCCGGGAAGAACACCTATGTGAGCTCGTTGGACGAGTCAATGCTGGTGCTTCGCAGCTCATCGGGGTCGGACGCACGCCTGACCCTGTTCACGTGCGAAGACACTCGTCTATAGGACTAAATTGGGCGTGGCTTGCACGACGATGACTCGAACAATGATTCAGGCCGTCTGGCCGCTACCGCTTGTCGCTGGATTCCTACCAGCTATTGCAGCGATCGCCGCTTTCCTGATTTCGCTCAAACTCGGAATGATCCCTTCCTGCAACCCGTTTCTCGACGGTTGCGTGTCAATCAGTCGTTCCGCCCGGCACGGCCTGCCAAATCTTGTCTTTCGTGCCCTGGTGTTGCCGGGAGCAACCTTGCAGGCGCTCACCTGGATCCTTTGCGCGCAATGGCTCCGAAGCATTGATCATGTTGGCGAAAGATCTCCAAGAGGACTCGCTTTACTGGGGGTGCTGGCGGGAATGTTCTTGGTCCTTTACGGCGTTTTTCTCGGCAGTGAAGGCGATATCTATCAGTGGCTACGCCGCTACGGAATCAATTTCTACTTCGGGTTTACCTATCTGTGCATGCTACTCACAAGCGCCCGGTTGTTTCGCTTATCGCGAGCGGACTCGATACGCCTGCCTTGGCACACGGACCGGGCGCTCGGTGTACTTTGCCTTCTCGTCCTTGCATTCGGCCTGATTAATCTGTTTACCAAGTCGCTGCTGGCTGATGAAAATCTGGTCAGCCAGGTACAAAACAGTCTGGAGTGGTTTGCCAGTTCGATATTTACGCTGTTTTTCGCGATCCTTGCGTTTTTGTGGAGCAAGACACGCTTTCATTTGCGTGCCGGATGCGAGGCCTGAACTCCGCCGCTATGAACATGGTGATTGACTTGAGCAAGATTGCCCCGATCGGTTACCGTAGGCCCTCTTGTATGGCTGGCGCCAGGATGACTAACTTTTGCTACCGCGGAGCTGCGGGAGAACCGTATGCTCTCTCCCGTAACTTGTGACAGATCGCGGGGCTCAGGGCAAGGCCCGGAAACTCGGCGAGCTACCGGAATCAATGTTTCACTTCTCGTTTCGCCAGTACATCCTGCTCGGCGTTGGCCTGCTGCTGATCCTGTTGGCTGTTTCGCTCAACCGGATCACCGAGCTATGGGACGCAACGGTCAACGACCACACCGTAGCCTGGCACCGGCTGGCGATTTCACCCGGGAAGAACACCTATGTGAGCTCGTTGGACGAGTCAATGCTGGTGCTTCGCAGCTCATCGGGGCCGGATGCACGCCTGACCCTGTTCACCCGCAAGGATGATGGTTCAACGCCGGAAGATCTGGTCAGGGACTTGTGCGGTCGCGACAGCTGTGAATTTTCGCCTCTGGAAGATGCGCGCCTCGATGGCGCGATCGCGGATTATGCATCCGGCGCGCCGTTGCGCTTCGTATTGATGCATCCGGCCGGCTCGGCAGTCTGGCTCGAGTACAAAGGCCCACCGGACGGGCTTTCCGCGTTCGATGAACTCATAGATACCATTGTGATTCAGTTGCAGGCGACAGCCGGTAGCAGCGGTGCCAGCTAGCCCGCCGGCGGGCGCCCGGCGAGCCATGTTGCAACCATGACCAGGTCGACATGGTTGCAAATTGCACTGTTGCAGGAACTTGATCGCTAGAATTGCATACGAAGCCACACTTTGAAGCGATTTATGACTGGAATGAACATGCTTAACCCTGTGCCGACTACGGTTTTTCTCAAGGACTATGCTCCGCCGGCCTTTCTGGTATCGCGCGTCGAGCTGGATATTCACATCCACGAGGACGATACGAGGATCGGCGCCAGGTTGTCGATGTCGAGAAACCCGGCATCGCCGGATCCGCGAGCACCCCTGGTACTCAATGGCGACGACTTGCAGCTTGAAGCAGTGTTGCTCGACGGGCGCGAATTGACCGCGGACCAGTACTCGCTGAGCCCGAACGAGCTCGCCATTGCTCAGGCCCCAGAGAGCTTCACGCTGGAAACACGGGTACGCATCGATCCACAGCACAACACCAAGCTGATGGGGATGTACGCTTCCAGTGACGGTTACTTCACCCAGTGCGAAGCAGAAGGATTTCGGCGCATCACGTTCTTTCCGGACCGGCCTGATGTGATGGCACGCTACACAACGACCATACACGCAGACAAGCGCCGCTATCCCGTTTTGCTGTCAAACGGCAATCTCGTCGGCCACGGTGACGAGCCCGACGCCCGCCACTGGGCAAAGTGGGAAGACCCGTTTCCCAAACCTTCGTACCTGTTCGCCATGGTTGCCGGAAACCTGGAAAAGCGCGATGACACCTTCATCACGCGCTCCGGGCGAAGCGTGACGCTGTCCATCTTCGTCGAGCCAGGAAAACTGGATCAGACCGGATTCGCCATGCAGGCACTGAAACGCGCGATGAAATGGGACGAGGAGCGTTTCGGTCTGGAGGTC
>JASFUE010000067.1:0-12705 GCA_050050435.1 Burkholderiales bacterium
ACGCCCAGAGTCGCACTCCGGCACGTTGGCCAGCCGGGCCGAGCTTGAGATCGGTCTGCTTCTCGCGCAGCTTCCGCATCAGGTCAGGCAGCGGAATCTTGACCGGGCAGACTACACCGCACTGATTGCAAAACGTTGCTGCATTCGGCAGATCCAGAGCTTTCTCCAGACCGACATAGGCGGGCGTGAGCACCGAGCCGATTGGTCCGGGATAAACCCAGCCATAAGCATGGCCGCCAATATTCTGGTAGACGGGACAGTGATTCATGCACGCCCCGCAGCGGATACAACGCAGCGCCGGGCGTAGATCCGAACCGAGCACGCGGGTGCGGCCGATATCGACGATGATGACGTGGAACTGCTCCGCCCCTCCGCTTTCTCCCTTGCGCCGCGGGCCGGTCGTTACCGAAAGATAGTTGCTGATCGCCTGCCCGGTCGCTGAGCGCGGCAACAAACGCATGATGAGCGACACGTCCTCAAGCGTCGGGATGCACTTCTCGATGCTGCTGATCGCCACGTGAATTCGCGGCATGGTTGTGGTCATCCGGCCGTTGCCTTCATTGGTCACAATCAGGCTGGAACCGGTCTCCGCGACCAGAAAATTCGCACCGGTGATACCCATATCGGCGTCGAGAAAATGCGGGCGCAGGATTTCGCGTGCCTCATGGGTCAGCTCGGTGATGTCGTCCAGACGCGGGCGCTTGTGCTTTTGCGCAAACAGGTTGGCGATGTCTTCCCGGGACTTGTGGGTCGCCGGTGCAATGATATGCGAGGGGTGTTCGTCGGCCTGCTGAATGATGTACTCACCGAGGTCGGTTTCACGAACATCAAGCCCGCCTTCTTCGAGATACTCGTTCATGCCCGTTTCTTCGCCCAGCATCGACTTGGACTTGATCACCTTGCGCACATTGTTCGACTGCGCAATTTCCAGCACCAGCTGATTCATTTCCTCAGCCGATTCCACCCAGTGCACAATTGTTCCCGCTTCCGTAGCCTTGCGTTCCCACTGTTCGAGATACTGGTCGAGATTGGCCAGACAATGATCGCGCGTCTCGGCCGCCGCCTGGCGGATTTCCTCGAAGTTGTCCAGCTCGCCAACCGCCTTGGAGCGCGCAACGACAAATCGCCCTTTTGCATGAGCAAGTGCTGACTGCAGTTTGCTGTCGGCCAGGCTCTGGCTGGCCGCCTGTTTGAAACGGGTGGAAGTAATTTCCATTACTCTGACTCGCTGACTGAAAATGTGAATGACACCGGATTGTGCGGTGCCAGAATTGCGGCTGCGCCGGACAAGCACTTACCGTATGCGTTGCGCCTTTTCACTCGGCCTCCTCGCCTGACAATCCCGCGAGCACTTCAGCTACGTGCAGTACCTTGGTGCGATTGTCGCCTCGCCGGCGCAAGCGACCTTCGATATTGAGCATACAGCCAAGGTCACCGAGAACCAGGGCATCGGCTTCACTTTTTTCCACATCGTCGCATTTGAGGTCGGCAAGACGCGCCGAGATGTCACCAAACTTGATTGCGAAGGTGCCTCCAAAACCACAGCATTGTTCGGCGCCTTCCATCTCGCGGATGGTCAACCCCTCGACCCTGGCAAGCAGTTCACGCGGCTGGTTCTTGACACCCATTTCGCGCAGGCCGGCACAGGAGTCGTGATAGGTAATGCTGCCGTCAAAACGCGAATCGATATGCTCGACACCAACCACATTGACGAGAAAATCGGTCAGTTCCCAGGTACGCGCCGCCAGCCATTCGGCTTTTGCGCCCACTCCCGGCGCATCCGAAAGCAGTTCGGCGTAATGGGTCTTGATCATGCCGCTGCACGAGCCCGACGGCACAACGACATAGTCACACTCACTGAACTCTGAAATCAGCTTGCGAGCCAGCGCCTGCGCTCCAGAGCGATCACCGGAGTTGTAGCCGGGTTGTCCGCAGCAGGTCTGGGTGCGGGGAACGACCACTTCGCAGCCGGCATCCTCCAGCAGTTTGAGGGCAGCCAGACCGATGCTGGGGCGCATCAGGTCAGCCAGGCAGGTAACTAAAAGGCCTACGCGCATCGTTTCATACCAGAAATTGAGATCGCCGCTGCGCGCGTCAGATGCGCAGCAGGACCATCAGACCAGGCGCCGCCGCGCAGCCGTTTTACGCGGCGCAACAAGGACTTGATACTACCATATCGCCAATCAGCAGCTCGACGCCGGCATTGGCGAGACGCCCATCTTGTCGGCTCTCGTGGGCTCAGATAGTATTGCGGCATTGCAACATAAATGCCCGAAAGGCGGCCCGGCTATGCCAGAATCTAACGGCAAGACCTCGATACAGGTCATTGAGCGGATGATGGATCTGTTGGATACGCTCGCACGTTTCCCTGACCCCGTGAACCTCAAGCGGCTGGCCAATATGACCGGCCTGCACCCCTCCACGGCACACCGCATACTCAACGTACTGGTCGAATACCGCATGGTTGACCGGGTCGAGCCGGGAACCTACAGGCTGGGTATACGGCTGCTGGAGTTGGGAAATCTGGCAAAAACACGCATCGATCTGCGCCAGGAGGCCATGCCCTATATGCAACGGCTGCATGAAGAGCTCCAGGAGACCGTCAATCTGTCAGTGCGTCAGGATGATGAAATGGTGTACGTGGAGCGCCTGACCTCGGACCGCTCTGCCATGCGTGTGGCCCACCTGATCGGCGCGCGGGCACCGTTGCACGTTACGGCGGTTGGCAAGTTGTTCCTGCTCGAAGACGGCGCGGACAAAGTTCGCGAGTACGTCGCGCGCAATGGCCTTTCGATCTATACCCGAAACACCATTCGCGACAGTGAATCGTTGAGCAAGGAGCTGGATAAAGTGCGCCGACTCGGCTACGCCTTTGACAATGAGGAAGCGGAGAAGGGTGTCGCCTGCGTCGGGGCCGGCATCTACGATGATGAAGGGCGCCTCGCAGCGGGCCTTTCGGTCTCCGCCCCATCGAATCGACTGGACAAGTCCTGGGGACCGCAGGTCAAGGCCGTCGCCGATGCAATTTCACGCGCCATCGGCTTTCGGACGGGCGCCCGCGCGGCCTGAGGATATTATCTGCCCCGCAGGCAGAGCACGACTGGTGGCATCAGCGGATCAGCCAGCCGAGCACACGCTCAACCGCGCACGCTGATCGTGTTGGGAAATTCCCGCTCCAGCCAGCGCCGGATACGGATTGCATCACCGATGCGGGTCAGCTTGCCCCACGAGTCGAGCAACACGATGATTAGCGAACGGTCGGCAATGCGCGACTGCATGACCAGACAGCGCCCCGCTTCGCTGATGTAGCCGGTCTTCGACAGCCCGATATCCCACTTGGAACTGCGGACCAGCCGGTTGGAATTGACAAACCGCAACATGCGATGGCGGCCACGCCGGGTTTGGCTATCGACGGCAAACGACGTCGCTGTGGTGTAATCGCGGATCAGCGGGTAGGAATGCGCAGCCGCGACCAGCAGTGCCAGATCCTGCGCAGTCGAGACGTTTTCCGGGCGTAAACCGGTCGGATCGACAAAATGCGAATCCAGCATCCCCAGCTCGAACGCCTTGGCATTCATTGCATCGACAAACGCTTCCTTGCCGCCCGGGTAGGTCCGTGCCAATGCCGCAGCGGCCCGGTTTTCAGACGCCATCAACGCCAGCTTCAGCGCCTCGGCGCGCATCAGACTGGTACCGACTGACAATTTCGAGCGTGACCCCTTGTAACGGTCCACGTCTGCGCGTTCCACGGTAATCGACTCGAGCAAGGGCAGGCCTGAATCGATAATGACCATGGCCGTCATGAGCTTGGTGATCGACGCGATCGGAACCACCTCGTTGGTATTCTTGCTGTAGAGAACTTCGCCAGTGTCCTGGTCAATTACCAGCGCAAGCGCGGACTTGATCCCGAGATTGGCATGGCGCACCGACCCTTGCCCCGGGTCAGCCAGTGCCGTCCCGCCGACAAGTGCGAGCACACACACGCTTACGGAAACCTTTCTTAAATAATTCAGCAACTTGGCCATTCGTCCTTGTTCCTGTACATTCTTGCGTAGCTGACCATCAAGCCATCAATCGGCGCGGGCGCCATCCCTCCCGGCCCGGAAGATCGTCTCAGCGATTGTATTAGGCATACAATTTTCGGGCCTAAATAGCAAATTTTCAATAACTAAGCGTAATTTTCCAGAAACTGCCCGAGCTTGATGCCGGTTTAGCCTGAAGCAAGCGACCCGCGCCTGTCAGCCAGCCGCTGCCGGCCCGGAAAGCGCGGCGGCATCGGCCGCCGGCAGATCATGCTGCGCCTGTTCCTGTTGCAAGCGCCACATGCTGGCGTACAAGCCGCCACATTCAAGCAGTTCCCGGTGCCGGCCCCGCTCCACCACCGTTCCGCGATCGAGCACCAGAATTTCATCTGCATCTACCACGGTTGACAGGCGATGGGCGATCACCAGGGCGGTGCGATTGGCGGCGATCCGGTCCAACTCGGCCTGAATCGCCCGCTCGGATCGCGAATCAAGCGCCGACGTCGCTTCATCGAACACCAGCACAGGCGGATTCTTAAGCAGTGCGCGCGCAATTGCAACCCGCTGCTTTTCGCCGCCAGACAGCTTCAGGCCGCGCTCACCCACCGCGGACTGGTAACCGTCAGGCAATGCGGCAATGAATTCGTGAATGTGTGCCGCCTTGGCCGCCTCGATCACTTCGGTGGATGACGCTTGCGGCCGACCATAGGCAATATTGTAAAAAATTGTGTCGTTGAACAGCACCGTATCCTGCGGCACGATGCCGATCGCCGCACGCACACTGCGCTGCGTGACGTCGCGGATATCGATGTCATTGATGGTAATACGACCCCCGTCAACATCGTAAAAGCGGAAAAGCAGTCGCGCCAGCGTCGATTTCCCGGAACCACTGTGACCGACAACCGCGACTGTTTTCCCGGCCGCGATCTCGAAGCTGACGTCATCCAGTATCCGGCGGCGCGGATCATAGGAAAAACCCACGTGCTCGAAACGCACAGTAGCATTCCGGCCATCCAGATCAGGGGCATCGGGCTTGTCCTGGACCTCGCGTTGTTCCTGCAGCAGGCCGAACATGCGATCCATGTCGATCATTGCCTGCTTGATCTCCCGGTAGACCATGCCAAGAAAATTCAGCGGGATATAAAGCTGTATTAGCAGCCCGTTGATCAGAACCAGGTCGCCGACAGTCAGTTTGCGATCGACAACGCCCTGGGCTGCGAGAATCATCAGCGTGGTCACCGCAACTGCAATGATCGCGCTTTGCCCCATGTTGAGCAATCCGAGCGAAACTTCGGTACGCACATCCGCCGCTTCGTATTTGCGCAGGTTCTCGTCATATTTGCCCGCTTCGTATTCCTCATTGTTGAAATATTTCACCGTTTCGTAATTGAGCAGACTGTCTACCGCACGGGTATTGGTCTGCGAGTCGATCTCGTTGGCGAGCCGGCGGATATTCATGCGCCATTCCGATACAACAAAGGTAAACAACAGGTAGATGGCGACGGCACCAAACGTGACGGCGGTAAAGATCCAGTCGAAGCGGGTGAGCAGGACAGCTGCCACCAGTGAAAACTCCAGTATCACCGGGATGATGGAGAACAAGGCGTAGGACAGCAGTGTCGAGATGCCTTTGGTACCGCGTTCGATATCCCGCGACACACCGCCGGTCTGACGCTCCAGGTGAAATCGCAGGCTGAGACTGTGCAGGTGCCGGAACACGCCCAGTGCGACCCGGCGGATTGCGCGGCGTGTGACGCGCACGAAAACGACATCGCGCAATTCGGCAAATAGCGTAGTCGACAACCTGAGCACACCGTAGATGATCAACAACGCCAGCGGCAACACCAACACCTTGTTGGTCGCATCCAGACTATCGACGATCTCCTTCATGATCAGCGGCACGCCGACGTTGGCAAGTTTGGCCGTGACCAGGAAAACAAGCGCGATCGCTACCCGCCAGCGGTACTCCCAAAGGTAGGGAAGCAGCATGCGGACTACGCGCCAGTCACCTTTGGCGGCGCCGTCCGGGCGCGGAAAATTGGAAGATCGCATCGGGAAAACCAGGGAAAGGACAGACGCGGCATCGAGCCACCACCGAGGTAAATGATTCTACACCGCACTTTGTGCAGACTCGGCGATAATCCGCAGGTCCAACGCTGCCGACCAAACATGTATCTGTCCGAAATGACCTGGCTGCAGGCACGCCGCGCCCTGACTGCCAATACCCTGGTGCTGATTCCGCTGGGCGCGGCTGCCAAGGAACACGGGCCGCACCTGCGCCTGGACAATGATCGCGTACTGGCGGAGTACCTGGCCGCGCGCATCGCCAATCGGACCGGCGTCGTTGTCGCCCCGACCCTGACCTACCATTTCTACCCCGCTTTCACCGCCTACGCAGGCTCGACGACCTTGCGACTGGAAACGGCGCGCGACATGACAGTGGAGGTGGTATCGAGCCTGGCTGCCTTCGGCCCGAGACGCTTCTATGTTCTGAACACCGGCGTATCGACCGTGCAGGCACTGGAACCAGCCGCGGCGCAACTCGCGTCGCAAGGCATTCTGATGGATTTCACGCGCATCGAGCGCATCGGCAACGATATGGCCATGCGCGTGCAACAGCAGACTGGTGGCACTCATGCTGACGAGATCGAGACCTCGATGATGCTGTACATTGACCAAAAGCGCGTTGACATGTCAAAAGCCGCGCGCGACTTTAATCCGGGACGTGGGGCGCTGAATCCGAACGCCAACGGACCCGGCATCTACTCGCCGACCGGAATCTACGGTGATGCAACGCTCGCGAACGAGGACAAAGGCCGCCTCATCATAGAAGCAATGGTAGCCGAGCTGCTAGGAGCAATCGAGGCACTTGAAAACAGCCCGCTACCCTCGACCGGGCCCGGTTAACTTGACAATGCTGTGGGCACCGGCGTGGCGCAATGGCGTTTCAGGAATGTTCTGTGCGCTCCAGGACTGCGGACAACGCGATGTGATCGGAAAGCCGTGCCCAGCGCCGGTCCACATGCGTGTGCGCCAGGCGCACGCGAAATCCGCGCGTGTAGATCCGGTCAAGGTGAAGCAGGGGCAACATCGAGGGAAATGTGCGCGCCGGCCTGCCATGCACATTCTCGAACACTTCCTGCAAGCCGAGCACATGCGCCAATTCACGACTGGCCCGACGACGCCAGTCATTGAAATCACCGCCGATGATCACCGGGTCATATCTGGGTACCAGTCGCTCGATCCGGTGGCGCAACATTTCCAGTTGCCGCGTGCGCCAGCGGGCGAACAGTCCGAGATGCACGTTGATGCAGTGTAGCGGCCGGTCCCAGCCGGGCACTTCGATCTCACAGTGAAGCAGGCCACGGCGCTCCATCCGGCTCATTGAAATGTCTTCATTATCCCATCGCACAATGGGATATTTTGACAGGATGGCGTTGCCGTGATGGCCGGCATCGTAGACCGAGTTCTTTCCGTAGGCATAATCGTTCCACAACTGATCGGCAAGGAACTCGTATTGCGGGGTTATCGGCCAGTTACCATACCGGCGCGCGTGGCGCGCGTGGCTGCCGACCACTTCCTGGAGAAAAACCAGATCCGCGGACAATGCCTCCAGGCGCTCCTTCAGATCATGCACAGAAAGTTCCCGCTGGAATTGCGAGAAACCCTTGTGCATGTTGTAGGTCACAACTTGCAGAGTCTTCATCGATTCGCACCAAACTCCGCGCGCCAACTGATTTCCCTGGCGACTGCATCGAGCTTTCTGCGGATCGCCCCGCGAACGAGCGCCTCCCCGATCAACGGAGGCACCCAGAAATCGGGCTCGATAACGGAGTGATAGGAGATGCTGACGTCTTCACCGTCACTGGCAAGGTCGACCTGGGTATCGAGCGTACGCAAATCGCCTTGCACAGCCCGGAAAAAAATACCCGAGGGACGGTCTTCCTTGACTTCCAGTGTGGCACGAACCCGTTTGGTAAAGAACCAGACTCCGAATTCGCCGTCCTGTTCGATCAACAAAGGCGATTCGCTTACGATACTGCTCAGGGTCATTCCCGGCACAAAATGCACGTAGCCGTCATAGTCGGTCAACACAGCCCAGGCTTCGTCAATTCCGGCGCTGACGCGACTAACCGCTTCGACCCGGAAAACATCCTCGTCGCGCGTGACCGAAACTGTGGTCCTTTCCAGGCCCTCGTCGGCGGTGTTCGCGGCCAGCCAGCCCGAGCCAAGACAGCACAGCAATCCCGACAACGCAACGAGAGTGCGCGACACAGCAGCGGCCGCGGATCAGGAGACGTCGAGCATCTGCTGCAATGCCAGGCGGGCGAACTCCTTGTCGCGATCGGGCACCTGAATGCGATTCACCACTTCACCGGCGACCAGGTTTTCGAGGCACCAGGCAAGATGCTGCGGGTCGATACGATTCATGGTGGAACACATGCAAACCAGTGGCGACATGAATTGAACAATCTTGCCTTGCGGCCGGAACTCCTCGGCAATTCGGTTTACCAGGTTCAGCTCGGTTCCAACCAGCCAGCGGGTGTTCGCCGGTGCTTTGCGTATCGTCTCGATGATGTATTCGGTGGAACCGACGTAATCGGAAAGTTTGCATACCTCAAACCGGCATTCCGGATGCGAAATGACGAAGCCGTCCGGATGCTGATTACGGAATTTCAGGATGTGCTGTGGCTGAAACATCTGGTGCACCGAGCAGTGTCCTTTCCACAACAGTATCGTCGCGGCATCGATCTGCTCGGGCGTCAATCCGCCCATCCATTCGTCCGGATCCCAGACCACCATCTGCTCGGGGGCAAGACCCATTGTATGTCCGGTCCAGCGACCCAGATGCTGATCGGGGAAGAACAGTACTTTCTTGCGTCGCTGCAACGACCAATCGAGAATCTTTCGCCCGTTCGACGATGTACACACGATCCCGCCATGCTCACCGCAGAATGCCTTGAGGTCGGCCGCCGAATTGATATAGGTCACTGGCGTAACCACCTGGTCCGGATCCAGTATTTGCGACAGCTCGGTCCAGGCGCGCTCGACTTTCGCAAGATTGGCCATATCCGCCATCGAGCAGCCGGCGGCCAAGTCGGGAAGAATCACCGTCTGGTCGGATGTGGACAGGATATCCGCCACCTCGGCCATGAAGTGCACACCGCAAAAGACGATATATTGAGCCTGTTCACGGGCAGCGAGCTTCGACAGTTTGAACGAATCCCCCGTCAGGTCTGCGTGTCTGTAGACGTCCGCACGCTGGTAGTGATGCCCGAGAATGATCGCGCGGCCCTCAAGCGCCTGCTTGGCCGCGACGATACGTTCATCGCAATTCGCATCGTCCAGCTGACTGTATTCCTCGAATGCGACAGCGGTTGCAGTTGTCATATTTCCCTTCCGATCAATCCCGGATATCGTATCCAGACGATAATTATATTGATCATCTACCCAATTGGGACCGGTAACACGCTCCAAAGTTTTCATTTCGTCCGCTTTTGACGCTCAGGCAGCGTTCGCAAAGCGGCCTCATTGGTCCATGAAAAGACCCTGTCAATCGCACGGTCAAGCGCCACCCATTCATATGCCAGATGTTCCCTCGGGGATACACGTACCGGAACGGTGTCCGGTACGCACAGGCCGAAGACATGTTCGGTGTTATGCGTCGTTCCCGGCTCGTAGCGGCCTTGCCAGTGCTTGAATATTTCGAATCGGTTGCTCATATGCCAGTCCTCGAGCCGGTATTTGCTCGCATCCAGGCCGGTCTCTTCCGCCAGCTCGCGGATCGCCGTTTGCTCGAGCGTCTCTCCCGGTTCCTGAGAGCCGGTGACCGATTGCCAGAATCCTGACCGGTCGGCACGTTCCAGAAGCAGTATCTTCAGCTCCGGGGTGTAGACCACCACCAGGACCGAGACCGGGAGCTTGTATCTCATCTGGTTGCGTCAGTCAGTATGCGCAAACCCTGCCATTCAGGCCTCGCCACGTTCGCCACCATCGAGCCGGAAGCGGTCCAGGCTGCGCCCGCCCTACTGCGCTGCCGGCCCCTTGTCACCTGTTACCGGATTGCGCAACCTCACATGCAGCTCGCGCAACTGGTTCTCCGCCACGCGCGATGGCGCGCCGGTCAGCATGTCTTGTCCACGCTGGGTTTTCGGGAACGCGATCACGTCGCGGATCGAGTCCGCGCCGCACATCAGCGTGACAATGCGGTCCAGGCCGAAGGCAATGCCACCGTGGGGAGGCGCACCCCAGCGCAGGCTGTCGAGCAGAAAGCCGAACTTGGCGCGTTGATCTTCGGGCGTAATGCGCAGCGCACGGAACACTTTTTCCTGTACTTCAGGCCGGTAGATCCGCACCGAGCCACCGCCGACCTCCCAGCCATTGAGCACCATGTCGTACGCCTTGGCATAGGCCTGCTGCGGATCGCTCTCGATGTATTCTTCATGACCGTCTTTGGGCGAGGTAAAGGGATGATGGCGAGCGGCCCATTGCTTCGTCTCCTCGTCGTATTCGAACATCGGAAAATCCACTACCCACAAGGGGCGCCATCCTTGTTCCTTTAGTCCGAGATCCTGCCCCAGTTTTTCGCGCAAGGCGCCCAGCGAATCGTTGACAACGCCTGCCCGGTCGGCGCCGAAGAAAATCAGATCACCGTCCTTCGCTTCGCATCGCTCGAGGATCTGGTGGGCGATTTCGTGCGGCAAAAACTTCAGGATCGGCGATTGCAGTCCCTCGATGCCACGCGCGCGCTCGTTGACCTTGATGTAAGCAAGGCCTTTGGCCCCATAAATCGAAACGAAGGACGTATAGTCGTCAATTTGCTTGCGGGTGAGCGTCCCACCACCGGGCACGCACAGTGCGATCACGCGTCCGTCCTGCATCTCGGCAGCACTGCGGAAAACCTTGAACTCGACGTGTCGCATCAGATCGGTGAGCTCGGTGAATTGCAGCGGCACTCGCAAATCGGGCTTGTCGCTGCCATACAGCCGTATTGCGTCGTCATAGCGCATCACCGGGAAGGGATCGGGAAGATCGACGTCGAGACACTCCTGGAAAACGAGACGCATCATGCTCTCCATGATGTCGCGTATCTTCTGTTCCTCGCAAAAGGAAAGTTCGATATCGATCTGGGTAAATTCCGGCTGCCGGTCGGCGCGCAGGTCTTCGTCGCGAAAACACTTGACGATTTGATAATAACGGTCGAAACCCGCGATCATGAGCATCTGTTTGAACAACTGCGGAGACTGCGGCAAGGCGTAGAAATGACCATCGTGCAATCTGGACGGCACAAGGAACTCGCGGGCACCTTCCGGCGTCGACTTGTACAAGAATGGCGTCTCGATATCGATAAAACCGTTCTCGTCAAGAAAGCGGCGCGCTGTCATCGCCACGCGATAACGCAGGCGCAAATTGTGCTGCATCTGCGGACGCCGTAGGTCGAATACCCGGTGCTCCAGCCGCACGCTTTCCGAAGGCTCTTCCTCGTCAAGTGGAAACGGTGGCGTTTGCGCGGCATTGAGCAGCGTAATCGTCTTTGCCAGCACCTCGATCTCGCCGCTGACCAGATTGGGGTTCTCGGTGTTTTCCGGGCGGCGGCGGACCCGCCCGGAGACTTCAATGACATACTCGCTGCGAAGCCGGTCGGCCGTTGCAAACGCTTCTTCCGTATCCGGATCGCAAACCACCTGCACGAGGCCTTCGCGATCGCGCAGATCGATAAAAATGACACCACCGTGGTCGCGTCGCCGATGAACCCAGCCACACAGGGTCACAGTCTGGTCAAGGAATTTGGTGTCAATCAGGCCGCAATAGTCGGTACGCATTGGTTCAATCAGTCTGGTCAGGTTGAATCTGGATGATCGGAATTGGCATTCTTGCGGTGGGCATGCACCGCGACTTCGTTAAATGTCTTCGGGACAACAGGCAAATCGCGAATGGCAAAGGTTTCCCGCATCCGCCAGCCCGCTGAGGTGACTATCCGGGTAATGCAAGCACGTTGTCTCGCGTGCCCGCCACGGCTACCCGGATTTGGCGCTGTCTTTTGGTTTCGAGTCCTTGTTGCTCTTGCTCTCGCCTTCACTGCTGCCGGCCTGTTTGCCCGGCGAGTCCGTTTCTGACGCCTTGCCACTTGCCGTGTCGGATTTCGACTTCTTGCCATCGCGAAAATCGGTGACATACCATCCGCTGCCCTTGAGTTGAAACCCGGCAGCACTGACCAGTTTCGCCAGCGTGGGCTTGCCGCACTCGGGACATTCGGTCAGCGGCTGATCCGAGATCTTTTGTATGATCTCGAATTGGTGGCCACAGGCGCTACAGCGGTATTCGTAGATTGGCATTTCTGCTCCAAAAACAGGGGCGTAAGTATACCCGATCAGCGCCGGTTTCAAGGCTGTCGTCAACCATTTTTCCGTATTCGGCGCCTGCCTGGCCGTGTGCCGCGCAAACGATGCGGGCAGCGCTCTATAATCGGACTGCCGGACCGAATCGAACCCATGCTGACCGACCGTCCCTTTTGGCCTTATCCCCGAGTCATTGCCCACCGTGGCGGTGGCTTGCTGGCGCCCGAGAACACGCTGGCCGCTCTGCGCTATGCAGCCAACCTGGGTTTTCAGGGCGTCGAGTTTGACGTCAAACTCACCGCCGACGAAGTCCCCGTGCTGTTGCACGATGACGCCCAGGAGCG
>JASFUE010000068.1:0-12663 GCA_050050435.1 Burkholderiales bacterium
GACACCAACGCCGTCACAGAAGACCATGCCTTTGGCAATCGGCATGAAGACCGGACGGAAGTACATGCGCGATTTGAGCAACAGGTATTTCTTGCGTGTGGGGTCGATGCCGACGCTGGTAAAGACACCGCGGTCCCATGGCTCCTGCAGGTGCTCGGTGATCACGATTTCTGCGGCACCGGTGTCAAAAACGACTGTGCGTCCCATCATGGCACGCACGCCGGTGAACTGTGGCCCGGTAATCGTGTATTCGCCATCGGTGATGGCGCGAACCACGCCCGTCAGTTCCAGCGGCTCACCCTTGCGATTGATGGCCGGCATGTCCATTTTGCCGCCGACAGCGAGTGTCACTTTCGCGCCAACGCCGGCACGGATGAGTTGATCGACCGCTTCGGGATCGCGAATCGGTCCGACGGCGATATCGGTGAGCCCCTGACGCAGCGCCTCCTTGAGTACCGCCATGGTGTCCTGGGTTGCCCCGGTCGCACAGTTATCTGGATGATCCAGCAGAAGAATCGGTCCGTCATTCATCTGCTTCGCCTCCGAGATGGCCTGCTCGAGCGGCTCATCGTGCCAGATGAAGTCTTCCTTGTTCGACCAGGCGATCGACAGGATGTGATCACGCATCTGCTCGGCGGCGGCGCGATTGCCATCGGTGACAACCACCGCGCTCATGCCCGCATCCGGGATGTCCGCCATCGGAAATCCCCCGAATGCCGAAGCGGCCAGTGCGCCGTCGCGTTCGGCCTGTCGCGCGGCTTCGGCGTAATCCTTCATCGCCCCTTCGGAGGTGTTCATCTTGAGCGTCTGCGCCAGCACCGGCACATTGCCCCAGACCATCACCGGTTTGACTTCGCCCTTGATGGCACGCAGCAAGATGCTGCCGGCCAGTTCACCGGCTTCGTACATGTCGATGTGCGGATAGGTCTTGTAACCGGCGATGACATCACTGTTGGCAATCATCGCTGCAGTGACATTGGCGTGCAGGTCCAGCGACACGGCGATCGGGGTGTCGGGGGCGGCGGCACGCACTTTTGCCAGCAGTGTGCCTTCGCCGTCCATGGTCCGGTCCTTCACCACCATGGCACCGTGCAGGTCGAGAAAGATGGCATCGCAGCCCTTCGCGGCTTCGTTGCAGACCAGTTCGCAAAAGCGGTCGTAGGCAGCGCCGTCTACCGGCCCGGAAGGGTAGGCAAACCCGGCCACCGGTGTGACGATCTCGGCGTTTTCTTTCTCCGCGAGGTCGATGAATGCGCCAATCGGGGTTCGCGTGCCTTTCATTGCACGGTAGGCGTCCTCGCCAAGATAGGCGCCGTTGGGCCCGAACGATTCCCACGGTGTAGGCACCGGCGAGAATGTGTTGGTCTCGTGCTCCATCTGGGCGATTACGATTTTCATTTCCAGTTTTGCCAATGCAATGGTTGTCGGGATTGAGAGTGACCGGGCTTTCACAGCCAGCCGCGAATGCGCCGGTCGGTGGCCGCATCTGCGCTCTTCGATGCGTGCGTTCCTATGCGCCGGCCATCAGCGCTTCACCGAGCGTGCCGACAATCTGATCGACATGCTGCCGGCTGGCGATCAGCGGCGGCGTCAATGCGATGGTTTCGCCAGCAGAGCGTACCAGCACGCCTTTTTCATAACAGTCCAGGAAGCATTGATAAGCGCGCTTGCCCGGATGTCCCGCGATCGGTTCCAGTTCCACTCCGCACATCAGGCCGAGATTGCGGATGTCGATCACGTGTGGCATGTCCTTGAGCGAATGCACTGCCTCTTCGAAGTAGGGGGCCAGTTCGTCGGCGCGCTCAAACAGTTCTTCCTGTTCGTAGAGATCCATGGTGGCAACCGCTGCAGCGGTGGCAAGCGGGTGGCCCGAATAGGTGTAACCGTGGAAGAATTCGATCTGATCGCCTGGCCCTGTCATGAAGGCTTCGTAGATTTCCTTTTTCACCAACACACCGCCGAGTGGTGCTGCGCCGTTGGAAACACCCTTGGCAAAAGTAATCATGTCGGGTGTGACGCCGAATGTGTGTGAGGCGAACGCCTTGCCGGTCCGGCCGAAGCCGGTAATGACTTCGTCAAAAATCAGTAACAGGTCATGCTTGTCGCACAGTTCGCGCAGGCGTTGCAGGTAGCCTTGTGGCGGCACCAGCACGCCGGTTGAGCCGGCCACTGGCTCGACGATGACCGCTGCGATGTTGGATGCATCGTGCAGTGCAACTATGTTTCCGAGGTCATCGGCCAGATGCGCACCCCATGCCGGCTGTCCTTTGCTGAAGGCGTTCTTCTCCAGATTGTGGGTGTGCGGCAGGTGGTCGACGCCGGGCAGCATGGCAGGACTGAAGACCTTGCGGTTGGGCGTCATGCCGCCAACCGACATGCCGCCAAAGCCGACGCCGTGATAGCCGCGCTCGCGGCCGATCAGCCGATGCCGTGGCTGCCCGCGGGCGCGGTGGTAGCCCAGTGCGACCTTCAGTGCCGTGTCGACGGCTTCCGATCCCGAGTTGGTGAAAAACACATGGTCGAGGCCTTGCGGCGCCAGGCGAGTGACCATTTCGGCTGCCTGAAATTCGACCGGGTGGGACATGTTGAACGACGTCGTGTAATCCATGGTCGCGGCCTGCTTCTGGATGGCATTGACGATGGGTTCGCGGCAATGTCCCGCGTTTACGCACCACAGGCCGGCAATGCCGTCGAGCACGCTGCGCCCGTCGGTGGTTTGGTAATGCATGTCTTTCGCGCCTGCAATGATGCGAGGCGCTTCCTTGAACTGCCGGTTTGGCGTGAACGGCATCCACAGAGGCTCAAGGTTCAATGACTGGTTGACTTCCTGAACAGCGAGATTGTCACGGATGTTCATAATTACACCCCCAATTCGGCGCAGGCTGGCGCCGCGATCAGCTGATGCCGGCCGTTGCTGGAGGATCCAGCGCCGCAGATGAATTCGGGTGCGGCCGGAGATCATTTACACTCTTTATTATAAAGGGCGCAGAGGCGCTATTCCACTACGGTTGCCTGGCCGATGTGCATCCCTTATGCTCGCGGCTTCCTACCTGTAGCCAGCCTGAGTCGATACGCCTATGGACCTCAATTTCACAGCCGGTGAATGCGCTTTTCGCGACGAAGTGCGCGCGTTTATAGACGAGAAGCTTGCCGGAGACGTCAAGCGCAAGGTGCTCGAACACAAGCGCATTGAAAAAGATGATGTCTATCGCTGGCATCGGGCCCTTTACGAAAAAGGCTGGGTTGCGCCGAACTGGCCAGAGCAGTACGGGGGCTGTGCCTGGAATGCGATTCAATCGCATATATTCGATGAGGAGTCCGCTGCCCGTGGCGCCCCGCGCCTGTCGCCGTTCGGTTTGAGCATGATCGGGCCAGTGCTGATCGCCTACGCCAGCGAGGAGCAAAAACAGAAATATTTGCCGGGCATTCTGTCGGCGGATACCTGGTGGTGCCAGGGTTATTCCGAGCCCGGTTCCGGGTCGGACCTCGCTTCGCTGAAAACGCGCGCCGAGCGCAAGGGCGGCGTTTATGTAGTCAATGGCCAGAAGACCTGGACCACCCACGCGCACTGGGCGGACATGATCTTCTGCCTGGTCCGTACCGAGAGTACCGGCAAGAAGCAGGAAGGCATATCGATGTTGCTCATCGACATGACAACGCCGGGCATCGAGGTGCGGCCGATCATCACCATCGAAGGCGAACACGAAGTCAACGAAGTCTGGTTCGAAAATGTCGAGGTCCCGGTGGAAAACCTGGTCGGTGAAGAGGGCAGGGGATGGAGCATTGCCAAATTCCTGCTCTCGCATGAGCGCACTGGAATTGCCGGCGTCGGCGCCTCGAAGCGGGAGTTGAACTTTCTCAAGCATCTGGCTTCGCAGGAACA
This sequence comes from Burkholderiales bacterium, assembly GCA_050050435.1. Lineage (GTDB taxonomy): Bacteria > Pseudomonadota > Gammaproteobacteria > Burkholderiales > Eutrophovitaceae > SG8-40. Next base: position 3,884 of record JASFUE010000068.1, read on the forward strand.
GGCGAACGGCAAGCCGCTGATCGAGGATCCGGTATTCCGCGATCGTATTGCCGAGCTCGAGATCAGTTTGCTGGCGCTGGAAATGACGGTATTGCGGGTGGCTTCAGCCGAGAGCGAGGGCAAGGCGCCGGGACCCGAAGCGTCGATTCTCAAGATCAGGGGCACCGAAATCCAGCAAGCTCTGACGCAATTGCAAATGGAGGCGGTCGGGCCCAATGCCTTGCCGTTTCTGCCAATGGCCTGGGGGGAGAACTGGATCGGGCAGACACCGGGGCCAGCCTATGCAGCGCCACTGGCAGCGCGATACTTCAACATGCGTAAAACCTCGATCTACGGTGGCACCAACGAGATCCAGCACAACATCATTTCCCGGCAGGTTCTGGGACTCTAGAACCCGTTATTGGCACGCCGTGGTTCAGGACACACGAGGCTGACATGGATTTTTCACTGACTGAAGAACAGCAAATGCTCGCCGATTCCGTGGAGCGTTTCCTGGAGAAAAACTACTCCAGCGAGTTGCGCCGCGAAATGGTGGCGAACCGGCAGATGATGTCCGAGGAGGTATGGCAGGGATTTGCCTCGCTCGGATTGCTTGGCGTGCCTTTCTCAGAGGAATACGGCGGATTTGGCGGTGGCGGTGTCGAGACCATGCTGGTAATGCAGGCGCTTGGCCGGCACCTGGTCATGGAACCGTACCTTTCGACGGTGTTGCTCGCTGGCGGGCTGATCGATCTCGGTGGTGCCGACTGGCAGAAAAAGATCCTGTTGCCAGGCATTGTTGATGGTTCGATGTTGCTGGCATTTGCGCATGCCGAACAGGAAGCCCGTTATAACGTCGGCTACGTCGCAACGCGGGCGCGGGCCGATGGCAACAATTGGGTCCTCGACGGGAAAAAGACGCTGGTGTTGAACGGGCCGGTTTCGCAGAAGCTGATCGTTTCCGCGCGCACTCAGGGCGAGCCCGGTGATCGGGACGGCGTGACGCTGTTCATCGTTGAATGCGACGACGAGAATCTTGGCGGTCAGGAGTATCCGTTGTTTGACGGTACTCGCGCGCTTGATGTGCAGTTCAATGAATTGAAAGTCGGACCGGAGTCGGTGATCGGCACCCTCAACGGTGCCATGCCATTGATCGAAACGGTGACGGATCGCGCCATCGCAGCACTCTGCGCCGAAGCGTTCGGGGCAATGGAAACTGTGCATGCGATGACACTGGAATATCTGAAAACGCGCCAGCAATTCGGTGTGCCCATTGCGCGATTCCAGGTGCTGCAACATCGTGCGGTGGACATGCTGATCCATCTCGAGGAGTCGCGGTCGATGGCGATTCTGGCCGCGGGCAAAGTCGACCTGGATGATGTCTTCGAGCGCCGGCGGGCGGTCACGGCGGCAAAGGCGCTGATCGGGCAGGCCGGGCGTTATATCGGGCAGCAAGCGATCCAGTTGCATGGCGGCATGGGCATGACCGACGAGTTGCCGCTCGGAGCCTATGTCAAACGCCTCGCAGCGATCGATATCCTGTTCGGCGATTCGGCGTACCAGCGCGATCAGTTTGCACGTTTGCGTGAAGACGCTACGCCGGCCGCGTTTGCGCAACCGCGCAAGGCGTGGAAGCAGATTTAGGCGAACAGTCATTCGCTGTTCGTCTCGCGACCAGGCCCGCACCCCGGCGGGTTCGCACTTCGCCGCTGGAGGCGACGGTAACCGGGGTAAGGGGCGCGCAGCAGGTGCGGAAACCGGCGTACCGGATGGTTCGCCTTTTCGATTTTGATTCGTTCAACCGGCCGTACAGCGCGCGGCTGGTTTTTTTGTTCTGGAGTTGTGGAAATGATCAATAAAGTCGGGGTAATCGGTGCGGGACTGATGGGCTCTGAAATCGCCCTTGTGTTTGCGCTGGCGAACAAGGATGTGATTCTCAACGACACCAGTGAAGAGGGCCTTACGCGGGCCATGAAAAACCTTGAAGGCATTCTGCATCGTGGCGTCAAACGCGGTTTTTATGAAGCCGATCAGGTGGAGCCGACACTGGCGCGCATAAAAACAACGACCGATCTCAAGGACTATGCTGACCGCGATTTGGTGGTCGAGGCCGTTTTCGAAGACGAATCGGTCAAGGCAAAAGTGTTCGAGACGCTCGATGACATCGTGTCTGAGCACTGCATTGTCGCCAGCAACACCTCGAGCATTTCCATTACCGCGCTGTCATCGCACGTGAGCGCGCAACGGCGTGATCGTTTCATCGGCACGCATTTTTTCTCGCCGGTCTCGCGCATGAGGCTGGTCGAAGTCATTCCGGCAATGGATACGGCAGAGCAGACCATTGAAACCACTATTGCGGTCTGTGCCGAAGCGGGCAAGACGGCGATCAGGGTCAAGGATGTGGTCGGCTTCGCTGTAAACCGGGTATTGCATGCGCTGATCCTCGAGGCCATCCGCCTGGTAGAGGAGGGTGTTGCCACGCCGGAGGATATCGATATCGCCTGCAAACTCGGTCTTGGTCATCCGATCGGTCCGTTTCAGTTGCTCGATGCAACGCAAAACAGCCTGTCGCTTCAGGTGCAGGGCATCCTCCATGATGCCTATGGCGAGCGCTTCCAGCCCCGCCCGCTGCTCAAGCAAATGGTGCAGGCGGGCTATAACGGCAAGAAGGCCGGGCGCGGCTGGTACCAGTACGACAAGCAGAACTGAGGCGGCGTGACCGCGTTTTTTTATTGTCAAGGCAATGTGCGGCCGCTTCGGCGGGATTCGAATCTCAACATATCGAGTGAGTGCGAATGAGTAAACAACACAAATATTTCTGGGAAGATTTCAAAATCGGTGAGCGTGAGGGCATCGGCAGCGTCGTCGTCGACAAGGACGAAGTAATCGAATTTGCCACTCGCTATGATCCGCAGCCGTTCCACGTGGACGAAGAGGCCGCGAGAAAATCGGTATACGGTGGGCTGATCGCAAGCGGCTGGCACACCTGTTCGATGGTGATGCGTCTGATGTGCGACGCCTACCTGGTGGATTCGGCCAGCCTCGGGTCTCCCGGGCTGGAGAATGTGCGCTGGCTCAGGCCGGTGCGTCCGGGCGATACACTGACGGCTTACCGTACGATCGAAGAAACACGTGCATCATCGAGCCGTCCCGACCGCGGTATCGTCAGAACCCTGTGGGAAGTCGAAAACCAGAATGGCGAATTGGTGTTGACCATGTCGGGCATCAATTTCTTTCTGAAACGTGAACCGGATTCCCGCGAAGGCGGATCGGCAACGCCATGAGTGAGCATTTCAAACACAAAGTGCACGTGTTGTTTTCGAAGGAGGATCTTGATCACCAGCGGCTCGAAGGCAAGGTCGCGATCGTTCTCGACGTCCTGTTCGCAACGTCAACCATCATCAATGCCTTTGCCGCCGGAGCGAGCGAAGTCATCCCGACGCTGGACGAAGCAGGCGCCAATGCCGAAGCGCAACGCCACCCAGAAGACAGCTACGTGCTTGCCGGCGAGTTGTACGCAGTTACGCTGCCCGGATTTGCGCCGCCGACGCCGCTGGCTCTTGCCGAACACAATCTGAAGGGGCGCAAGGTGATCTATTCGACCACCAATGGGACTGTTGCGCTCAAGCAGTCGGCAAAGGCAGACCACGTGTACGCAGGTGCGTTGGTCAATGCCAAGGCCGTGGTGCGCCAGGTACTGGACAAACACGCCGGCAAAACGGTGTTGGTGGTGTGTTCGGGCTCGATGGGCAGCCCCAACCTCGAAGACATGTACGGCGCGGGTTACTTTGTTGAACTGCTGTCGGCCGAGATGACGGGTGACAGCGACATGTTTTCGGACGCTTCGCTCGCGGCCCGGGCGTTGTTTCGTTCGGAACCGGCCGAGACGGCCTTGTTCAAATCGCGCGTAGGCAGGATGATGATCGAGCGCGGACTCGAGCACGAGGTTCGCTTTGCTGCGCAGCTCGGCGTCATCGACGTGGTGCCGGAGCTCACCGGCGGGCGGCTCACGCTCTAGGCTCGAAACATCCGGCTACTGCCAGACTACGCGCGGCGAATGATTTCGGGAGGCGACATGCGACTGAATCTGATGTGTTTTGCGGTGTGCAGCTGCCTTTTTTCGGGCGCTGCCGCCGGCGCGATCGACTGCAGCCGGGCTGTGACCAATGTCGACAAGCTGATTTGCTCTAGCAGCCGGGCGGCCATTGCGGAAAACCAGATGGCGTATTCCTATCGCGAGGCGCTGCGCCGCGGCGTTGATCCGCAATTGCTGAGCCGGTCGCAACGCGAATGGCAGGAACAGGTTCGCGACCTTTGCAATGACGTCTCGTGCCTGGTGAAAGCCTACGATGAGCGCGGCGCGGAAATCGACAACTACTGACAGGAATAGCGACCACCCTGGCCGTCTGCGCGATGTCTGTTACAAAACCGGCTGGAGCAAAGCGGGTGTTGCCGGCGCAAAGTTGATCCGTTTTGATCAGCTCATTTCCAGCGGCTTTGTCAGGTCGGTGCCAGGCAGTACGGAATCGATCAGTTTCGAGAGTTGTTTCGCTGTTTCCGGATTCAGCGGTGCGCCCGGTTTGCGTACCTGGCTGGTCGAAATTGCGCCGCGCAAGCGCAGGATTTCCTTTCGCACGGCTACACCCGGTTGTTGCTCGAACACGATCAGCGGCAGGAAGCGGGCGTAGATCTCTTCTGCGCGCTGCCAGTCGCCACCACGCGCGGCTGCGACCATTGCCATCAACACTTCGGGAAAGGCAAAACCGGTGTTGAAACCGTCCGAGCCGGCTTCGAGGTCGAATAGCCCGTAGAGAGCGCCGAGCCCGGTCAGTATCGGTATGGCGCGATCGCCCATGCCCTTGCGCAGTGCCCGGATCTTCGGCGGTGTTGGCACTGCCTCTTGCTTGATGCAGGCAATCGACGGCAGTTCGCGAATCATGCGCAGCATCAGCGGCGCGGGCATGTGCACGCCGCTCGAGGCGGGATGATCCTGCAATACCACCGGCAAGCCCGTTGAACTGCAGATCGCGCGAAAGTGCTCGAAAACGCGCTCGTCTGAAGGCACTGCCTCTGCGTGCGGCGTGACCATGACTGCGGAGGCCCCTATCGACTGCGCCATTTGCACGAGATCGCAGGCTGCGCGGGTGCCACTGGCACTGGCTCCGGCGATCACTGGCAAACCATCGGCCGCTTTAACCGCGCTTTGCAACACCGCTTCGCGTTCGCGATCGCCCAGCCTGTTCGCTTCGCCGAGCACGCCAAGTACGGTGACGCCATCGACGCCGATACGTTTCATCAGCTTGACCAGCCGTGACATGGATTCCGCGTCGAACGATTCGTCGTTGTGGAACGGGGTCGCGAGGATAGGGATAACGCCAGTGAAGTGCATGTCGATTGTGTCCGGTGCGTAATGAACACATCATGATAGCGGAGCCGGTAGAATCCGGCATTTCCGAAAAACAATCAGTTTGGGAGGCCGGCAGTGGAAATGATCAGCAACCAGCTCAAGAAAGCGTTACTCGACAAGCAATTGCAGGTTGGTTGCTGGATGAGTCTCGGAAGCCATACCGCAGCGGAAATTTGCGCTTCGGCCGGGTTTGACTGGGTTCTGATCGACATGGAGCACGCGCCCAACGATATCCCGCAAGTACTCCACCTGCTGCAAGCGGCGGCGGCGTATCCACCTTCGATCATGGTGCGGGCGTACTGGAATGACACCGTGCTGATCAAGCGCCTTCTCGACCTGGGAGTGCAGTCATTGCTCATGCCCAACGTACAAACAGTCGAGGAAGCAAAGCGTGCGGTGGCCGCCGTGCGTTATCCACCGCGCGGTGTGCGCGGAGTGTCGGCCAATTCGCGTTCGAACCGGTTCGGACGTATCAAGGACTATTTCAAGAAGGCCGACGATGAATTGTGCCTGATGGTTCAGATCGAAACGCGTCAGGGACTGGAAAACCTCGAAGCAATTGCCGCCGTTGATGGCATCGACGGCTTGTTTATCGGGCCGCAGGATCTGGCTGCGGACCTCGGCCATCTGGGTAATCCCGGTCACGATCAGGCACGCGCAGTGATGGGCGATACGCTGCAGCGGATCGACAAAGCCGGAAAGATTCCGGGAATACTGGCCTTTGTCGAGGCGGACGCAAAGCACTGGATCGCAGAGGGTGCGCGCTTCGTAGCCGTTACCGGTGATTCGTTCCTGCTGGCGCGTTCGACCGAAGCGGTGGTCGCGGCATTCAAGGATTGAGGCGCTTGCCTGTCCCGCCAATCAGGGGAGAATAACTTTGGCGAAACTGAAACTTGGAGCACCCGGCGAGCTTGCCCCGTATGAAGGCAAGGAAGTCGTTGTCAGTGACTGGATCACGGTGACGCAGAAGATGATCGATGATTTTGCCGACGCGACACTCGATCATCAGTGGATACATGTGGATGCGGAACGCAGCGCGCGCGAATCGCCGTTCGGAGCCACGATTGCGCACGGCTTTCTGACACTGTCGCTGTTGTCGCGCTTTCTGGGGCAGTCTATCGACCTCGGTGTATCACGCATGGGTGTGAATTACGGCTTGAACCGGGCACGTTTTACCGCCCCGGTGCGGGTCGATTCCCGATTGCGTGCGCGCTTTGTGCTGGATGCGCTGGAACCGCTCAAGGGCGGCGTGCAAATGGTGTGGAACGTTACGATCGAATGCGAGGGTTCGGACAAGCCGGTGCTGGTTGCCCAGTGGCTGACGCGCCGTTATGAGTGATTGCCTGCCAACCTGGTTCATTTCGCACGGGGCCCCGGTGCTCGCGCTGGATGCGGACGACCCGACCCACCGGTTCCTGCGTGAACTGGGCGCTGCGATTGGCAAACCAAAGGCGGTGCTGGTGATATCGGCGCACTGGGAAGCCGCGACACCACAAGTCAGCGCCGCAGTGCAGCCAGAGACAATCCATGATTTCTTTGGGTTTCCTCAGCCGCTATACCGCCTGGCGTATCGGTGCCCCGGAGCGCCTCTGTTGGCTGCACGGGTGGCGGGATTGCTGGGTGATGGTGGCATCAAGGCCGACATCGACCCGAAGCGCGGACTCGATCATGGTGCCTGGATTCCATTGATGCTGATGTATCCGGATGCTGACGTGCCGGTCACGCAGTTATCGGTACAAACCGCGTCGGGCAGTGAGCATCACGCGGCGCTGGGCCGTGCGTTGCGCCCGTTGCGTGACGAAGGTGTCCTCATTCTCGGTTCCGGCGGGTTCATCCATAACTTGAGCGAGGTTGACTTGCGTTCGAAGTCCGATGAATTGCCGGAGTGGGCGGCGCAATTTCGTGGCTGGATTTGCGATGCGATCGAGCAGGGCCGGCACGAAGATCTGTTGAACTACCGGTCAAGGGCGCCACACGCGGTTCGCAACCACCCCAGCGAAGAACATTTCTTGCCCCTGTTCGTAGCCGCCGCCGCGGCTGACTCGGGTAAACGTGTCCATGCCGATGTGGCCTACCGGTCGCTTGTGATGGACGCATTCCGGTTTGACTGAACGCGTCCGGATAAGCACTGCCGTGACCTCGAAAAGGAACTGAATCGGAGCATGTGTGGCCAGAACTGATTTTCGTTTCGTGCATACGCTGCGGGTGCGATGGGCCGAAGTCGACATGCAGGGCATCGTCTTCAACGGTCATTACCTCGCTTATTTCGATGTCGGCGTAACCGAGTATTACCGGGCCATCGGCCGCCCGTATCCCGACGCGATCGTGTCGGAAGGTTCTGATCTGTATGCAAAAAAAGCGGAGATCGAATACCACGCCTCGGCCGAGTACGATGATCTGGTGGACGTGTGCGTGCGTGTGGCACGCATCGGGCGATCGAGCTTCCAGTTCCGGATCGAGCTGTATCGCGGTGATGAACTGCTGGTTTCCGGGGCGCTTATCTACGTCAACGCCAACCCGGCGACCCGAAAATCGACGCCTTTGCCCGAATCGCTGACAGGGATTTTTCGGGAATTTGAAACACTGGCGCCGGAATAGCGCCCGGCCACGCGTTAGAATGCTCCTCTTGCGTGTTGGCGCATTGACCGGGGGGGAGTGGCCGGTGGTCGCCTGGATTACTCGCGCAACGAACATTGATTACATCTGACAAGTAGTTACATCTGACAGGGACTGATAATGAACTTCGAATATTCGTCGCAGGTGAAAGAACTGCAAAAGCGCGTTTCCGCATTTATGGATGAGCACATTTATCCGAATGAAGAACGTTTTTTTGCCGAGATCGAGGCCAACCGGAAGAAAGGCAATGCCTGGGTGCCGACGAAGATCATCGAAGAGCTCAAGCCAAAGGCGCGTGAAGAAGGTTTGTGGAATCTGTGGCAACCGAAAGCACACGGCGGAACTCTGACCAATACCGAATATGCGCCGCTGTGCGAAATCATGGGCAAGGTGTCGTGGGCACCGGAAGTGTTCAATTGCTCGGCACCCGATACCGGCAACATGGAAACGATTCTTCGCTACGGTTCCCCGGAGCAGCAGAGAGAGTGGGCGGAACCGCTGCTTGAAGGAAAGATCCGTTCGGCATTCCTCATGACTGAACCGGAGGTGGCTTCCTCGGATGCAACCAATATTCAGTGCCGTATCGAGCGCAAGGGTGATGAATACATTGTCAATGGCCGCAAATGGTGGTCTTCAGGCGCGGGTGATCCACGCTGCAAGATTCTGATTGTCATGGGCAAGACTGATCCCGACAGCTCCGACCGTCACAAGCAGCAGTCAATGATTCTGGTGCCCACCGATGCCAAAGGCGTCAAGGTCGAACGGCACCTGTCAGTGT
>JASFUE010000069.1:0-12631 GCA_050050435.1 Burkholderiales bacterium
CGCGGAAACGTAGAGTGGGATGCCGAATATGCCTTCGGTACCAAGGTACATCTGTTCTGTGAGCTGACGCATGTCGGCGCCGCCCAGCGTGAGGCCATAGACGAGGAACGCCGCCGCGGTCAGCGGCAGCGTCCAGCCGACGGCTCTGCGCGTCGCCTCGATCACCAGCAGCACTGTCGTGATGGAAAACACCCAGTCGATGGGCCGCATGGCGTCGACGTAGACCATCCGATTGACGACATAGTCCTGTTCGACCACGAGGTAGCCACAGACCACGATGCTCGTTGCAATGAGCAGATATTCCAGCGCGCCGGGGTTGTCGGACTTGCCGCGATGAGTCAGCGGCAGCATCAGGAAGCCCAGTACCAGCGCGAAGGCGAGGTGAACGCTGCGCAACGTCAAGGCATCCGGCGGACCGTACCAGGCAATCGCCAGATGGAAAACGGACATGGCCAGTCCCACTGCGGTAATGACCCAGCCAACGGCGGTTTTGTTTCTGAGCACGGTTACGTATCAGTCAATGGTTATTGAGGTTGTTGTGCACCCGCCGTGTGCGTGCATTTCCGTCAGTTCACGCCATGGTCCTGATACCAGCGGGTGGCGCCCGGGTGCATGGGCACGCCGATGTCTGCGGCCATCCTTGCCGGTTTCAGGCCGGCAATGGTGCGGGCAATCGAGGCAAGGTCATCGATTCCCCCGTGAATGGAGTCGAGCATGTCGTAGACGAGTTGGTCGTCAAGATCGCAGCGCACGATGAAGTGGGTGGCATATTCAACTGTCGGCACGTCCTGTTCCTGCTTCGGGTACGTGCCCTTGGGAATGATGCCGCGCCGGTAACCGGGGTTGAATTCCTGCATTTTTTCCAGCCCGTCATCCGGAATAGGCATCAGCTTGATGGTGCGGGCGCTGGCGAGATCCATCACCGCGCCAGCGGGAATGGTGGTGCCCAGGGTGAAGAACTCGGCGTTGCCATCCTTCATCAGGGTGACCGAATCCGTGTACGAGCCATAGCTCACCCGCGACAGATCGTCAAAGCTCAATCCATATGCGCGCAGCATGTGATCGGTGATGGCTTCGCCGGTATTGCCTTTTTGCTGGCCGGCGAGCGCCTTGCCTTTCAGGTCTGCGGGGCTGCGAATGCCGGCTTCGGGCAGCGTTACAACCTGAAAGAATTGCGGGTAGAGCGTGGCGACATTGCACACGTGGGTGGCCTTTTGTTCGAACGGTGGCCTGCCGTTGATGCCGTCGACTGTCGATACGGAGTTTGCCAGGGCAATCTGGACCTGCCCTGATTCGACTGCCTTGACATTGGCGATACCGGCACCCGGAAGAACCTGGACACTGACATCGGGCAACCGGCCTTCCACCAGATTCTTGATGGCGCCACCGAGCGGATACCACGAGCCGCCCTGCGGTCCGGTCGCGAACTTGATTCGTTGTTTGTCCGAGCCCGAGCAGCCATAGAGCATGGCAAAGGCGAAGATCGCGACGATGGCCGCATACAGAAAGTTTTGGCCCCGGTTATTCACTGTGCTTGAATTCATTTGAATCACTTTTGTCGTGTTTCGAATGTGCGCGCGGTACATCAGCCTTTGGTGACGCGGTAGCCCGCACGCGGGAAGTGGATGCACACGGTGCCAACGCGCTCGTTGTTTGTCAGCAAGGCAATGGCGTCGCGATCGACATAATGCACCTTTCCGTTTACCGGTTCCTCGCCGCCATCGACGTCAGCCACGACATTGACCGTCATGCCCGGCCTGATGCCGAGCGGGTCGCGTTCATCTGCCGTTTCCGGCGTGGCTGTTTCGGCCGCTTTTGCAATTGCCAGTGCGTCCGATGCGCTCATGTCGGTGGGCGAGCCATGGCCGATTGCCGCGACCCGTTTCTCCCATGCTTCGAGAGCAGGGAATTCGGCAAGGAAATCCTTGCCCGGTTGCCAGCGTCCGCGGATAAACCAGACCAGATAATAGGTAACGACGTCTGGCAAGCCGGGTTGGTCGCCGAGCATGAAGTTGCGCCCGGTAGAAAGGCGCTGGTCCAGCCAGCCAAACTGTGCGCGCAACTGCGCCAGGTTGTGCGGTAGCTGCGCCTTGATCTTGTCAAAGTCGTAGTTCGGGCCGAAATACAGGCGCCCGCGATCGTTGGCGAATGCTTCCGGAAGGTCGGCGGCTGCCGCGCCCAGGACAACACCGACGACCTGGTCGAATACATGATCGGCCCAGCGATTCACCGCCCACGGCATGCCGTCTGCGCCGCCCGGAAAGAATGTAGGTTCGGGGAACCGGCGCTGCAGTTCGCGCAGGATGCACTGGCTGTCGCAAAAAATGTCGGCGCCGATCTGCATCACCGGCGTGCGCCGGTAACCGCCGGTGAGCGGCATCAGTTCCGGCTTTGGCGGCACCCGCGGAATTTCAACTGAACGCCATGCCAGTTTCTTGACGCCGAGCCCGATACGCACTTTCTCGGAAACGGGTGATTGCGGGTAGTGATGCAGAATGACTTCGGACACGCCTCGACTCCTCCGGTACCCTCCTGTGGGCGGGCACTTCATTCTTTTGTAATTCCGTAAGTCTAGGCGAGTCGGTGGTTGAGGTCACGCGTTCCTGCGCCGGACGCCTAGCCTGCGATAGTCACGCCACCGTCGGCAACAATGGTCTGGCCGGTGACAAAAGCCCCGGCGCGCGATGCCAGAAACACGGCGATGCCGCCAATGTCTTCGGGTTCGCCGATTCTTCTGAGCGGTGTCTGCTTTTCATAGCGGTTGAGCACTTCCGGGTTTTCCCATAGCGCGCGTGCAAAGTCAGTGCGTATCAATCCTGGCGCGATGCAGTTCACGCGCACGTTGTGTGGGCCCCATTCCATAGCCAGATTGCGGGCCAGCTGCATGTCGGCGGCCTTGGAGATGCCATAGGCGCCCAGCACCGCAGTGCCCTTGAGCCCGCCGATCGAGGAGACGATGATGACGGCGCCGTCCTTGCGTTGCGCCATCTCCGGCAAAACCATGTTGGCGAGCCAGTGATTGCTCACGATGTTGTTGTGCAATATCTTGTCAAAAGCCTCATCCGGCATATCCGCCATTGGTCCGTAATAGGGGTTGGATGCGGCGTTGCAAACCAGCACGTCGATGCGTCCCCATTTGTTGCGTGTTGCCTCGACCAGTTGTTGCAGTTGCGACTTGTCGGAAATGTTGGCGGCAACGGCGATGGCTTCACCACCTTTGTCATTGATCGAATCCGCGACCTTTTTGCATGCGTCTTCCTTGCGGCTGGAGATCACGACTTTCGCGCCGGCGGTGGCGAGGTGTTCTGCAATGGAGCGGCCAATGCCGCGGCTCGAGCCGGTGATGATGGCAACTTTGCCTTCGAGACTGAGAGGATTCATGTTGCGGACCTTGGAAAATTCGGGAACGTGGCAGATGGTCGCATGAAAATGCGCCAGCGCCCACCGGTTGCATGGAAAACCCGACCGATGGACGTAAAATGGGTGGGTTTGCAACGGAGAAACTGAAACATGCCGGATATTCTCAGCGACAGTGAATTGCAACAGTATCGCGAGCAGGGCTATGTGCTGCCAAAGGCGCGGCTGCCGGAAGAATTGCTGCAGCGCCTTCAACAAGGCGTGGACAGCGTGCTTGCGACCTATACCGACCTGGCGCAGGAAGACATTGCCAATCCGCACATGATTCCTGCCATCGCCGGGCAGGAAGGCAATCCGTTCATGGCCGCCGCGCGGCACCCGCAGATACTGGATATGGTGGAACAGATTCTGGGACCGGACCTCGTTCTGTGGATCACCCGCATTCTCTGCAAACCGGCGGCCAAGGGCAGGGAAGTGCCCTGGCACCAGGACGGCGAGTACTGGCCGATGCGCCCGCTGGAAACCTGCTCGGTGTGGATTGCCATTGATCCGGTTTCGGTAACCAACGGATGCATGCGTTTCATTCCCGGCTCGCACCGGCGCGAGGAGATGTATCGTCACCATGTCACCGACCGCAAGGACCTGGTTCTGAGCCTCGAGCTCGATCAGGACCAGTTCGACGAGGCGGATGCGGTGAACGTGGAACTGGCGCCCGGTTGCATGTCACTGCATCACGTCAAGTTGATTCACGGATCGGCGGCGAATACCTCGGGACAACGCCGTGCCGCGCTGATCATGCGCTACATGCCGGCCAGCTCGTTCTATAACCGTGATCTGGTGGATCGCACGCGTGTGTTGAGTCCCTTCAATATCGCCCACCAGCCGCTGGTGCTGGTGCGGGGTGAGGACAAGTCAGGCAAGAACGATTTTGAACACGGCCATCAGCAGTGGATAGAGCGTTACAAAATTTCCAGCCATACGGCCTGATGCCGGTATTTTCGTGTTTGCGCGTGAAAAGCTCCCAACGCAGAGGGTAGCCGAAATAGCAGGTACGACCGCGCGCATTCATTAAGCACTAACGGCGTAATCTCCACTGTCAGTTTTCACTTATCTGACTTGCCTCTGCGTCCTGCGCGACCTTCGCGGTGAGTGTTTTGGTTATTTGGGCAACTCGCCGGGCAGGTCGAAGCGCTCGCGCGTGGTGCAGTAGCGAGTGCCGTAGAGTCGTCCGACCGGCCAGTAGATGTCTTCCGATACGCGCTTGGTTTGCGGATCGATCAACCCTTCGCGGGCGTGAATATGGACCACTTCACCGAGAATGATGTCGCGCATGTGGCCGACTTCCACGCGCTTGAATAACTTGCACTCGAAACTGACTGGAGCCTGTGCAATGCGGGGATGCGAGACAACCGAGCACGGCGCTTCGGTGAAACCGGCCGTGTCGAATTCACTGACAGTTTCGTCGACCTCCTCGCTGGAAATGTGCATGCTGTTGGCGATGCCTTCGTCGACCAGATTGACGACAAATTCTTCCGTCCGCAGGACGTTGATCAGTGAATGCTTCATCTTGCTGTCCTTGCGCGCCCCGAAACTGATTATCACCAGTGGCGGGTCCTCGCAAACGGCATTGAACCAGGAATAGGGTGCGCAGTTGGCAACCCCGTTTTCACTGCGTGTCGAAACCAGCGCAATCGGGCGCGGAAACACCAGGCCGGTCAGGATTTTATAACGCTCGAGTGTGGTCAGGGATGCTGCACTCAGTTCCATGGTCGGTTTGCCTTTTTACGTCGGTTGTTTGCTTGCGGTTGCTTTGTGTCGTCGCTGGCCCTCGGCTTATGGCGCCACGCGGTTGAAGAAGGTGCGCGCGCGCTCGTCAAGCAGCGGCACCGCGTGTTCGAAGTATTTCTTGAAATGCGCGGTTTTCAGATGCGATTCAAATGCCTGCTTGTTGTCGTAAACCTCATAGAAAGCGATTTTGGTCGGGTCTTCCGGGTCGACCAGTACGTCGAACTGACGGCAACCTGGTTCGGTGTTACGTGAGGCAGCCGCGTTTTCCAACGCCATTTCCATGAAGTGGTCGACCTGGTGCGGTTTGGCCTGCAGATTGACGATTAACGTGAATGCACTCATTTGCTGTTCTCCTTTGTCGAGGCTTTGGTGGTGACTGTCAGGCAGGTGCTAGTCAAGCGTAGCAAGAAACTTCATTAGTGAAGCGTTGACCTGCGGGGCGCGCTCCTGCTGGACCCAGTGACCGGCGCCTTCAATGATGTCGCATACGCGCAGATCATCAACCCAGCGTTTCATGTTCTCGACCAGGTCGACACCGGGCACGAAGCGCAGCACGGCGTCCCTCTTGCCGGCGATGAAACAGGCGGGCCTGGTGATGCGTGCGTCGGTCAGCGCAGTCAACTTTTCCCAGTCGCGTTGCTGGTTGCGGTAGCGATTGAGCGAAGCGCGAAAGCCGGTCCTTTCGAACTGCGACGCGTAGTAGTCGAGATCGTCTTCGGTCAGCCATTCCGGCAACAACTGCGGGTCCGGGATGTCGTCGAGCATGCGGGCATCGGGCGGTTTGTTGGCGTCGAAAATGCCGTTTGGTGCATCGCCGGAGCCTGAGTAATAGATTTTTCGCAGGGCAGTGCGCACGTCGGCCTCGAGCTCGGCCTCGGCAATACCCGGCTCCTGGAAATACAACTGGTAGAAAAAGCGCTTTGGATACAGCTGCCGCCACAACTCGATCGACGAGATCTTGCCGCGCGGTGTGTACGGTACGCTCAGGGCGGCAACCGCGCGCACCCGTTGCGGATACAGTGCCGTGATATTCCAGACAATCGGTGCGCCCCAGTCGTGGCCGATCAGTACCGCCTGCTGTTCGCCAAAGTGATCGATCAACCCGAGCACGTCGGCAATCATGTTCTGCATGTCATAGGCTTCGACCGGTTGCGGCGCATCACTGCCGCCGTAACCGCGCACATCCGGCACCACGACCTTGTAACCGGCATCGCTGACCGGACCAATCTGGTGGCGCCACGAATACCAGGACTCGGGCCAGCCGTGCACCATGATTGCCAGGGGACCATCGCCCTGGACGGCGCAACGCAGCCGCACGCCGTTGGTCGAGATGTTTTCGAAATGCCTGCTCATGGGGCTGCGGGTACTCCGGACATGTTCAAAAGAAGGCCAATTTGTCAGAAAGAAGCGTTACGGGCAACCGAAGTGCAAGAAGCCGCCAGTGTCAAGAAGATCGCGCGAACGACCAGACATATCAGGGGAGGACAGGCGAGGACCTGAGCGAGCATGTGACATGGCACCGGTTGCGCAGTAGCTCGTTCTGACAAATTGCTAGCGCCAGACGACTTCGCACTCTTCTTTGGCGGCGCGTTCGAGCAACTCGATCAGCGGGAAGGCACGCTGTCGCAAGGAGACCGGGATTTCCCCCTTGTCCTGATCGGAGTGCTTGTCTTCTGCCGGGCCGGGCGAGCCAGGGTCGACAGCGACGGCCGCCCTGAGCCGGGCCAGAGCCGCCGGAATATCTTCGGGCAGAATGGCGCTTGGAATGGTTCCCGTGTGCCCCATCAGCTTCAGCAATGGCTTGGCGACGTCGTCGAACATCGTCAGGGAGCCAACATCACTTTGAAATTTGACCAGCATGGGACTAGCGTAACGCAGAATTCTATTGTTTGCTGCTGGTATCCTTTGCGGCTGGCTGGTGCCAAATATTTACAGGCCGTATCAAATTTTCCGGAGCAAGCGTTGTGGACAAGGTGAAAATCCAGCATTTTTCCGATGTGCTTTGCGTATGGGCCTATGTTTCCCAGATACGAATCGACGAACTGGAGCAGCAGTTTGGTAATCAGGTGGAGATGGATTACCACTTCGTGCACGTGTTCGGCCATGCGCAGCAGAAGCTTCTGGCGCAATGGGCCAATCGTGGCGGCGCACAGGCATATGGAGACCATGTCAAGGGCGTTGTCGCTCAGTTCGGGCATGTGCCGTTGCATGCCGATATCTGGGTGCGCAATGCGCCAACTTCGTCGTTGCCGGCCCATCTGTTTCTGTGCGCACTGAAGTTGCTAGATGCAGATCAGACCGGTGAGGACAGCACCCGCGTTTTCGAGCGCGCGGCCTGGGCGGTGCGCGGAGCGTTTTTCAGGGATCTGGTGGATGTCTCACGGCGTGATGAACTGATGAAAATCGCCGAGCAACTGAAGCTGCCGGTGGCCGCCATCGAGGCGAATCTCGATGGCGGTGCAGCCCATGCGCTGCTGTCCGAAGACATCGCGACGGCGCGTGACCAATCGGTTCGAGCCAGTCCGACGCTGTTATTCAACGAAGGCCGCCAGGTGCTCACCGGTAACGTCGGCTATCGAGTAATCGAAGCCAATGTGCGCGAACTGCTGCGCGCGCCGGCAGATCAGTCGTCGTGGTGTTGAGCCAGGGAGGAAGTGCGCCCGGCTACTGTGCAAAGAAAACGGCGCGTCCTCGCCCCGTTTGCTTGGCCTGGTACATGGCGCGGTCGGCCTGGCTTATCGCGGTATCCGGATCGGTATTCTCCGTACCCAGCAAGCGTATTCCAATGCTGGCGCCAACCTGCAGGCTCGTGCCCTCATAATCGAAAGGCTTGCTCACAAGTTCTATGAGGTTTTCCGCGACCAGCGACGCCTTGTAGCGGGCGCGTTGCTCATCAACGTCGAGGTAACCGATCAGTACAACGAATTCATCGCCGCCAAGGCGGGCGACGACATCCTCGGATCGAGTAACTGATTGCATGCGAGCCGCGATCTCCACAAGCAACGCATCTCCGACGTTGTGCCCATGAGCATCATTGACTGGCTTGAATCCGTCCAGATCGAGCAGCAGCAAAGCGCCATACATCCCGTGTCTGATCATGCTTGCGATTGCTTTTTCCAGATGCGTCGAAAGCATTCGCCGATTGGCCAGTTGTGTTAACGGATCCACGTGCGCGAGATGGCTTATCCGGGCAAGCGCGTGGTCCCGCGCGGTCACAAAAGGTTTGATGACCCACAGGAAGATTGCCGGAATGGAAAAGATGATAAGCAATCCGGTGTCGGCTATAGCTTCGGCATAGGCATCTGTTTCATGAGGAATGGATTCCAGCACCAGCATGATGAGCGATTCCACGACTGCAATGATGATGGCGATACGGATAACGACCTGGTGTGTGGACAGGGCCTTTACCGGTGTATCTATGTCTGGAGTGGAACTCATCGAGCCTCCGGGTCCAGCGCCGGAACGAGCATTTCTGCTGTGCCGACAAGAACGGGCAAAAGAAAACTGAATTCATCGTAATTGAATCAGTGCGCTTGTCAACGTGTGCCATTGTGGCGGCTCGATTCAGTGCCCGCATCCATCCTGTCGAAACGTGCTGGTTCGATGGCGTCCGGTCCCGGTCCGGACTAACATGTAAAACGTTATGAATGTCACAGTCGATTGTTACGCAGGCTATCGCGGCGAACAGGAACCGCGTTCTTTCCGGCTTGGTGAACGCCGGTTGGAAGTGCTCGAGATCGTCGACCGCTGGATGGGCCCGACCGAACGTTGTTTCAGGTGCCGCGCGGATGACGGCTCGCTGTATGTGTTGCGCCATGACGAACAGAGCGGAGACTGGGACCTGCAGGCATTCACGCATGCGAAACGAGCCGTCTGATGGGGGCGATGCATCGAGCAAATGCCGGAGTGCGGGCAACCGACTGCCTGACAGCCACGCTGGCATATCTTGCCCGGAGGTGGTCGGTCATTCCGGTCGAGCCGCGCGGCAAGCGGCCGGTCATTCCCTGGCTGGAATTCCAGCAGCGTTGCGCCGACGAGCGTGAAGCGCGACGCTGGTTCGAGACACGTAGCAACGCCAACCTGGCGATCGTCACCGGCACGATTTCAGGTCTGATCGTCCTTGACATCGATGTCGCACATCACGGTCACGAAAGTCTGAAGGCGCTTGAGCAGGAACATGGTGCCTTGCCGCGTACGGTCGAAGCGGTGACCGGCAGCGGAGGCCGGCATTTCTACTTCGCACATCCTGGCGCACGGGTGCGCAATCGTGCCGGGTTGAGGCAGGGCATTGACGTGCGCGGCGACGGCGGTTGTGTTGTAGCACCGCCTTCAATGCACCGGAGCGGCAAGCGCTATGTATGGAAGCAAGGACATGCACTTGGCGAAACGTCACTGGCTTCTGCGCCCGGCTGGTTGCTGGCTCTGGTGCGTGGCGAACATGCGCGTAGCGGTCATGCGCCGCCGCACTGGCGCGAGCTGGTACGCGCCGGCGTCGGGGAAGGCGAGCGTAACTCCACTATCGCTTCACTTGCGGGCCATCTGTTTCATCGCGATGTTGATGCGCTGGTCGTGCTTGAATTGTTGCTGACCTGGAACCGGGTGCGCTGCCATCCTCCGTTGTCGGACCATGAAGTCGCGAGAGTGGTGGAGAGCATTTCAAGCCTTCACGAGCGGGACAGGGCCCGCGATGACACGGCTGATCAGTAGGCGATATGGCCGCGTCAGGTCCGGTATACCATTGACCGTCAGCACGGACTCCAGCATATGAACATCAGCTCGTTACTTGCCCGCGCAGCGCGCACTTTCCCGGACCGGCCCGCCGTTTCGGTCGGGGAAAGCGTATGGGCCGATTACGCCCGGTTGCAACAAAGAGTCGTCAGCATGGCCACGGCGTTCAGGCAGCGCTTCGGCCTGCGGCCCGGCGACCGAGTCGCGCTGGCGATGAGCAACTGTGCCCAGTATCTGGAGGTGCGCTATGCCGTGTGGTTCGCCGGACTCGCGGCGGTGCCGATGAATGCCAAACTGCATGAGAGCGAGTTTGCCTTCATGCTGGCCGATTCGGGCGCGCGGCTGTGTTTTGCCACTGCCGATTTGATGCCCACTGTTGCGCCGCTGGCAGACGGGTTAGCCGGGCTGGAACGGGTCATCGAGGTGGGCTCGGCGGACTATCAGGCGCTGGTATCGCACGAGCCTGCAGCCACCATGTATCCGAGTGCGCCGGATGATGTGGCCTGGCTGTTTTACACCAGTGGCACCACCGGCAAACCGAAGGGCGTAATGATCAGTCACAGGAATCTGCTGTGCGCGGCGCTGGCCTACTTTTCCGATGTCGACCAGATCAGCGTGACCGACTGTATCGTGCATGCGGCACCGATGTCGCATGGTTCCGGTCTGTACGATCTGCCACATACGCTCAAGGCAGCGAATCAGGTGATTCCGGAGAGCGGGCATTTCAACCAGGCAGAGGTGCTTTCGCTGTGTTCGAAATGGCCGGGTGTGACAATGTTTCTGGCGCCGACCATGGTGCACCGGCTGGTAGTGCGTGCGCGCGAGTCGGACGCCGATTTCAGTGGACTGAAAACGATCGTCTATGGCGGCGGCCCGATGTATGTAACCGACATCCAGGAAGCCTTGCAAGTCATGGGGCCGCGTTTCGTGCAGATTTACGGGCAAGGCGAAGCCCCGATGACGATTACCGCACTGTCGCGTGAATGTATCAACGATGTGACACACCCGCGCTACCTGGAACGTCTCGCGTCGGTCGGTATTGCCCAATCCTGCGTGCAGGTGATTGTGGCTGACGAGGATGACCGGCCATTGCCGGCCAACGAGGTCGGCGAAGTCCTGGTCCGCGGCGACGTGGTCATGCAGGGGTACTGGCAAAATGCGCAAGCAAGCGCGGCAACGATGCGCAACGGCTGGCTGCATACCGGGGATATCGGCTCCTTTGATAGCGATGGTTTTCTCACGCTGCGCGATCGTTCAAAGGACCTGATTATCAGCGGCGGAACGAATATTTATCCCAGAGAAGTCGAGGAAGCGCTGCTGTACCACCCGGCGGTAGCGGAAGCGTCGGTGGTCGGGCGAGCGAACGCCGAATGGGGAGAGGAAGTGGTCGCGTTCGTGGTCAGAAAACCGGCGACGCAAGTGACCGAGGCCGAACTGGAAGCCGTTTGTCTGCAACGGATTGCGCGCTTCAAGCGCCCGCGTCACTACCGCTTCGTCGACAGCCTTCCCAAGAACAATTATGGGAAAGTGCTCAAGATCGAGCTGCGCGCGTTGCTGACAGACGAGCCTGGTTCGTGATTGTGGGCAATATTGCGGGTAAGATGGAATAACCTGAATCAGGAATGCATACAGAATGATTTCAATAGAGCATGAAGACAAGCTGACGGTTGTCGGCGTTTTTGGCGAGTTCAACGTCAGCGATTACCGCAAGTTCGAGCAAGAGGTCGGCGCACAACTGAAAGCACAGGGACGCCTGAATCTGTTGATCGACCTGTCCGGAATGCTCGAGTACACGGTTGACGTTGCACTCGAGGACATCCGTTTTGCGCGAGAGCACGCCAGGGACGTTGGCCGGATCGCTATTATCAGCAACGAGGACATGGTCGCCTGGATGGCGTTGCTGACATCGTTGTTTATCGACACCGAAATCAAGGTTTTCGATTCCGAACAACTGGCGCGCAGCTGGCTCGCCGAAAGCTAGGCCGGCATCGGCCGGATTACTTCCCCAGGTAACCCGAACACACTGTTGTGGCGGCCCGATTCTGTCAGGGTGCGGTGGTGGCGCTGCCGCGATAGATATAGCCGACAAATCGCGGCGCCCGGCGCAGATAGCCGCTTTGCAGGTCGGTGCAGCCAAAGCCCGCATTCTCGAGCAGTCGCGGAATATCGCGTGACAGGTGGCAGCCACCCGCAAGTTTTCCCCAGAATGGATCGAGCCGGCGTTGCCAGCGCTGTACACTTTCATCGGGCGCGAGGCCATGCTCGCAAAACAGCAGGTGCCCGCCCGGTCTGAGTACCCGGCGCATTTCCGCCAGTGCTGCGCCGGTGTCGGGAATAGTGCAAAGCGAAAACGTAACGACAATGGTATCGATACTGGCATTTGCCAGTGGCAGCGACTGCGCGTCGGCGGGGATCAGATGAAGTGGGAACGCTGCATTGGGGGCTCGTTTCCGTGCGATTGCGAGCAGTTCTGCTGAGGGATCGATGCCGGTCAGACTGTCGACGCGCTCGGCGTCGTAGTGCTGCAGGTTCAGTGCCGAGCCGATACCGATTTCCAGCACCTGTCCGTGCGCACGCGGAATCAGCGCGGCGCGGTGCCCGGTGAGCCTCGCGTTGCCACAAGCGCAATTGATCAGTGGCGGCAGTACGTAGCGGTTATAGATGTTCATGCCGGCGGGTTCGTGCTGGGAGGATACGGTCCATTGCGAATTCCGGCCATTTTGCGCCCCAATCCGTTCCCGGCAAAAGGGCCGGATAT
>JASFUE010000070.1:0-12515 GCA_050050435.1 Burkholderiales bacterium
GAACGTTTCGAGAAATTCCTTCTTCGCCTGCGTTGCCATGTCGAGGCCGTGGATCAAGCCGTCGGACTCGATGTACTCCAGCGCCGCCTCTTTCAACACCGGATGGTTGTGCCCGTAATTCAGGGTGCCGGCGCCACTGAAGAAATCGATATAACGGGTTCCTTCCTCATCCCATAACTGCGCACCGCGTGCACGTGTAAACAGCACAGGAAAAGAGCGGATATAACCGCGTACTTCGGATTCCAGACGATCAAATGTTTTCAAACTCATTGCATTACCTCTCTCATCTACCCGTTTCAAACGGGCCTATTTTCAGTAGCACTTCTTCCTCATGCTCCTCATTGCCAAAAGCCGTACGGTCAAACAGCATTTGCTCCTTGACCGAGGCCGAATTCTGGTCGGCGAAGCGCTGGAACATCCGGCGCGACGCCTTGTTCGAAGGTGAAACCGTGGTTTCCATGAATCTCGCTGTGGCGCCGATACCCTTGCGTTTCATCAAGTGCTCAAGCATGCGCACGCCGAGCTGCGCGCCGCGAGCGCGTTGATGAACTGCCACCTGCCAAACAAAAAAGGTCTGCTTGTCCGCGGGCAACAGATAGCCGGAAATGAAACCGACGACCTCCTTACCCATGCGAGCGATGACGCAGGTATCGGAAAAGTGGTGACAGAGAAGCAGGTAGGCGTAGGTTGAATTCAGATCAAGCGGCTTGCACTGCGCGATCAACTGATGCACCGCTGGTGCGTCGGCAGCGCAAGGCGTTGACAGTTCGATGGCATCGGCACAATGTGCCGGTGCCGCGACGGGGTTCGCACGAGGCTTGCTGGAAGTAACGGCTTCGGTATTGCTCAATTCTCTCTCTCGATCCTTTTTCCCTTCATGTCCTGGTAGCCGGTCATTTGACGTCGTCTTTGTTTGGTTTGACGATGGGGCCTGTTTCCAGGATCGGCGAGGCATCGATATGTTGCGCCTCCATCAGGTTCACCACTCGCTCCAACGACTTGGCAATCGCAATTTGCTCGGGCAACGGCAGCACGCTCAGTGCTTCGGTCAGTCTGTTCTGCAGCGGCGAGGGTGCGCCACCTGCCAGCTTGCGCCCTTCCTGGGTGATCGTGACGGTTACCACGCGCCGGTCCTTGCTCATGCGTTCACGCTTGACCAGCCCCTTCTCTTCCAGCCGGTCGAGGATTCCGACAACGGTGCTGGGGCTGAGAAAGACTTCACGGCTGATCGTGGTGGCAGTCATGGCGCCACGCTCGGCCAATGTGATCAGGCACACGAGTTGAGGCGCCGTGATGTGTGTTTTGGCCGCCAGTTCCCGTGAATAAAGATCGACCGAATGAATAATGCGGCGAATCGCGCTGAGAACACGCAAGTCAACCCGCTCGGTAATCTGGCGGGGATCAAGTTCCTGCGGATCCAGCGGCACGGCATCAGCGGCAGTGTCGGTATCTTCGGATGCCTGGTCTGGCAAAGAAGGCGAACCGGATGTCAGATTGCGGGTAACCGAATTGACGTCCTTGTTTGTCATGTATAGTTTGCGGCACGAATAATTCGAGTACGAAATATTAGCATTGTAGGTAGTTCAACGCAACCCGCGTTGCCTCAAGCCGGTGCAGGAAACTATAAATATATTTAAGTATTGCATCACAAACACCTCATATATGACTGTTTTATAGGGTAAACGTATTTTAAATGCCTTTAGCGCGGTCAAGCACCAATCGGGTGCGCCGTGTTTCCTTTCAGTGCATGAGGAATACCTGATAACCTCGGTATGGCTTGGCAGCTGTCAGGTACAGCGCTAGTTTGTACCGATGATTGAAACTTTCAGGACTGCAGCTGGCGCATGCGCTCGTAGCACGTCATGGCCACGGCGGCTGCCACATTCAGCGACTCGATGTCACGTTCGAGCGGGATCCGCAAGGTGAGATCGGCGGTGCCGAGCAGACTGGCCGGCAAACCGCTGCCCTCCCCGCCAAATACGGCGATCAATGGCCCCGACAAGTCGACCTCAAACATCGATTGACCTGCATGAGAGGACGTGGCGACACTTTTCCCGTTGAACTGCTCTAATGCCGTGAGCGGATCGACGTCGGTGCTGATAGGCAATACGAACTGGGCCCCCATTCCGCCACGCAGGCAGCGCGGTGACCATGGATCGGCGCAGTCCATTGACAGCAGCACCCGGCTCACACCTGTGGCGGCGGAAGTGCGCAAGATGGACCCGAGGTTGCCCGGATTCTGGATGCCGTCGAGCAACAGCCAGAACGGCAATGCCACTTTGCCAGGAAGCACTTCAGGTTGCGGGCACAACGCAATCACGCCACTTGGCGTCTCGACGGGTGAAACATCGGCGAATATCCTCTCCGGCACCATCATGACGCGAGTATCGGAGCCGGCCGCATCGACCAGAGCGGCAATTTCGGGCGAGTGCCCGATGGCCGCTTGATCAACAATGATCGTGGCCGCGGACAGGCCGAAACCGCTAGCGTAGGCACTGATCAGGTGAACGCCGTCGAGCAGGATCTTGCCACTGCGTTGCCGCTCACGGCCGGACTGCAGCAACTTGCGCGCAAGCTTCAGGGTCGGGTTTTGCGCTGATGTAATAAGCTCCATCGAACGGCACGCGTTGCTATTGTGGTTGGTGCCCAGGGCGGGACTCGAACCCGCACGCCTTGCGGCCCGGGATTTTAAGTCCCGTGCGTCTACCAATTTCGCCACCCGGGCGGCGGCTAATTATCGTCTGTATTGCGGACCCGACTGCTTTCGTCTGCTACCACTATAGCGCCATCGGAAAGCTTGCCGGGATACCCGGAAAGGCAATCGCGCCTGCAATTGCTCACGCTTGCAGGGCCCTGCGCACCACATCGATCACCGTCTCGACGTCCTTGCCGGTTGTGCGCCAGTTCAGTACCGGCACGCGCATGACGCGCTGCCCCTTGAAGTTGGCGCCGCCGAACCAGGCAATACCGCTTTCCTGGATCCTTTCAATCACTTCATCGGTGCGTCGATCATGATCACCGTCATCGGCAGTGAAGCGCACGACGCCCTGATTGATGACAGGGGCTGCGACGACCTCGGCACCTTCAAGGGCACCAATGCCATTTACCAGGTGCTGAGCATGCTCGCAACAGCGATCGACCAGTTGCGCTAAACCCCGGCGTCCGAGCGAGCGCAGTGCTGCATACACAGGTACACCTCGGCCACGACGTGACCATTCGGGTCCCCAGTCGATCTGGTGACGCATGTCATCACCCGCCGAAAAATAGCTCGCGCGTATCGTCATCGCCTGTTTGTGGGCCTGCGGTTGCGCGGTGAATACGAACCCGACGTCGTATGGCAGATTCAACCACTTGTGCCCGTCGGTTGCCCACGAGTCCATCAGTTCGCACCCATCCATCAGGTGCCGGTATCTCTCGCTCGTCGCTACCCACAAACCGAGTGCGCCATCGACATGCACCCACATGCCGTGGGCGTGGGCGAGTTCGTGAGCGCGATGGAAATCGTCGAATGCGCCGGTGTTGAACTCCCCTGCCTGCAAAACGAGAATCGTAGGTGAATCGTCAAGACTGCGCGCGACGTGATCGAGGTCGAGCCGCCCGTCTTCGTGACACGGATGTGTCTTCACCGATTCGGTACCGAGCCCGAGAAAACGCGCCGCGCGCGCGATTGACTCGTGACACAGTTCACCGGTGTGGATAGTGATTTTCGGTGCGCCGGACAATCCGTGCGCTTCAACGTCATAGCCGCGATCGTGAAGTAATTTGTGCCTGGCTGCAGCCAGTGCAGTCATGTGGGCCGATTGGCAACCGGTCACGAATGCGAACGACGCATCTTGCGGCAGGCGCAAGATATCCTTGAGCCATGTGCCTGCAACTTCCTCCATGACGGCCAGCGCCGGACTCGTCGAATAGATCGCAGATACTTGATCCCATGCCGACGTCAACCAGTCCGCAGCGATAGATGCCGGCAACGCACCACCGATTGCCCACGCGAAAAAGCGTGGACTTCCGCTGCCAAACAGTCCTCCTGCTACATCGGCCGCAAGTTCATCGATAACCTGTTCGGCTGCTACCCCTTCCTCGCCAAGCTCCTTGCCGAGCCGATTGCGAAGTTCGGATGCACTGACGGAAGCCGGAATTTCGCGTGCGTCCAGGCTCTCGAGGTGCGTGATGGCGTGGTCAAGCGCGCGTCGAAGCGCCTCATATTCATCGGTCATGATCTCTTTTATTCGTCTGCGCCTCGTTATCAGGTCCGCACAGTGATGTGACGGCGTGTATTCACAGACAGCTCAGGGTCACCATCGTATTGCGATTTCCCACAGCGCGCCATCTCTGCCCATGTGATTGCCGGGCAGTTGGTCGAACGAATGCAGCCGCGCAATTTTTTTTGCGCCCTGGACAGGCTTTTCCGGGTCCCGTGCCCGAAACCGGTCGCTCCGGGACGCTGCGCCCAGCGCGATCAGAATGGCTCGCAGCGCTGGCCGATGCGCCGGTAACCCGTTCTGCATTCCCAGTCATTACCAAGCGGATTCAGGCGGGCGTTGCGCGGAACCTGAATGGGAACGCAGTGCTCACCGGAGCGGTGGTAACCGCGCTTGCACTCCCAGTCCCTGCCGGTGACGTCAGGTTGTGCGTTCCCGGGGTAACGAATCGGTCTGCAGGTCGAGCCTGCGCGTTGGTACCCACGATTGCATTCCCAATCGTTGCCATCCACATTGATACGCGCATTCGGGGGAATGTTGACTGGAGTGCAGCCGGCATTGCGTCGCATGTAGCCCCGGTTGCAGTCCCAGCCGTTGCCAAACGCATTCAGATGCGCATTGACCGGCACTTGAACCTTTACGCAGGCCTCGCCGATACGCTGGTAACCCCAGCGACAGTCACGCCCGACGCCAAGCCGGTCGCGCTCCCCGGCTTCGGGGGCCTGCGTCGCCAACGCCGCGGCGGCGCCCGCCAGCAGCATGACGAATACGACAGGCAGTGCCAATCGTGGCAGCGATGCAGGAAAGTTGGAGGATTGGCAGCGCACGTGCTCGATTCCTGGGCCGGACCGGACTCACCCCACGTGGCCGGCTACCGGAAGATGATGGAGGCGGGAGTCGGAATCGAACCGGCGTCCACGGCTTTGCAGGCCGCTGCATAACCACTCTGCCATCCCGCCATGGCGCGCAGATAACACCAGCTGCGGCAACCTGAGCGCGACTCGCGCGCCCGGAACCGGTGCGTGCAAGCCCGAAACTAAAAAGGGAAAACGGTCCGGTACGGCCCTTCGGGCCATGACTCGAGTCCATTTTCCCTTCTGGAATCTGGAGCGGGAAACGAGTCTCGAACTCGCGACCTCAACCTTGGCAAGGTTGCGCTCTACCAACTGAGCTATTCCCGCAAGAGGAAGCGGAATTATAGGGCGGAGACCTGTTTTGTCAAGAAAACACAACTACTTGAACTTTCAATGTGCGCAAATAGCCGTCATACGCTATTTCATCGCCTCGCGCACCAGCGGCGCGGCCTTGCGCAGGTAATAGGCCATGGACCACAAGGTCAGTACCGCAGCCACATAAATGAGCCAGCTACCGACCTGCTTTGTATCAATAATCCACAACGGGTCGTTGTACAGGAGCAGCAGGATTGCAACCATTTGCGCCGTTGTCTTCAACTTCCCGACAAACGATACGGCTACACTGCGGCTCTCTCCTATCTTGGCCATCCATTCGCGCAGTGCGGATATGGCAATTTCGCGCCCGATGATGATCGCCGCGATATACGCCTCGACGCTACGTAGTTCCACCAGCAGCAACAGCGCCGTCGCCACCATCAGTTTGTCTGCAACCGGGTCCAGAAAGGCGCCAAAAGCAGAGGTTTGCTTGAGATGGCGCGCCAGGTAGCCGTCCAGCCAGTCTGTTACTGCCGCCAGCGCAAATATGCTGGCACCAATCACGTTCTGAGTGTGGTCCGGTATCAAGTTCTGCGGCAGGTAATAGACCAGCAGAAGCAACGGAATCAGAACGATTCGTCCCCAGGTGAGCAAATTCGGTACATTCAGGCCCATGTTCTGATGTCAGTGTAGTTGTCTGTAAATGCGTTCTGCCAGGTCCCGGCTGATGCCTTCGACCTGAGCCAGTTCGTCAACGCTGGCGGCGAGCACTTCCCTGAGACCGCCAAACCGCGCCAGCAGGCGCTGCCTGCGTTTGGCGCCGATGCCTTCAATATTCTCGAGCGTCGAGCGGGTGCGCGCCTTGCCCCTGCGTTTACGGTGCCCCTGGATCGCAAAACGATGTGCTTCATCACGAATCTGCTGAATCAGATGCAGGCCCGGCTCGTTTGCATCGAGGCGGATGGTACGTTTGCTGTGCGGGAGCACCAGTTGTTCCATGCCCGGCTTGCGTTCCTCGCCCTTGGCTACGCCGATCACCTGTAACTCGGTAACCCCGGCATCGGCCAGTACCTGGGTCGCGACTGAAACCTGTCCCTTGCCCCCGTCGATCAACAGCAAATCCGGAACCCTGCCCTCGCCCTCCACGATACGGCGGTAGCGCCGCTCCAACGCCTGGCGCATGGCGCCGTAATCGTCACCGGGTTCGACTCCGTTGATGTTGAAGCGGCGATACTCACCTGGCTGCATGGAGCCGCGATCATATACCACGCAAGAGGCAACCGTCGCCTCGCCCATTGTGTGGCTGATATCAAAACACTCGATACGGGCAACCGTATCCGGCAACGAGAGCAATTTCTGCAAACTGGTCAGTCGCGCTTCCTGGGTGGCATGCTCGCTCAGTCTCTGGGCAATGGCCAGTTCCGCATTCTTTTCCGCCATGCGCGACCACACCCGCCGCTCGCCAGCCGGATTGCAGGATATCTGTACCTTGTGCCCGGCTTGCTCCGAGAGCAGTTGTTCGAGCAAAGCCGCGTCAACATCGTGATTGACAATGATCAGGGGTGGCACCTCGCGCCTGAGGTAATGCTGTGCCAGAAACGCTTCCAGCGCCTCCTCGGTGTCATGATCGCGGGCATTCTGCGGGAAAAAGCTCTTGTCTCCCCGATGAATGCCGGCCCGTATCATGGTCAGGTTGACGCAGATCAACCCGCTGGCGCTCGCCAGCGCCACCACATCGGCGTCGATCACTCCGCGGTTACTGCTCACGAATTGGGTTTCACGGACCTTGGAAAGCGCGCGGATCTGGTCTCGGAAAACCGCCGCCAACTCGTATTTCTGCTGTGCCGAAGCTTCGGACATGTGCGCTTCCAGACGTTCGACGACTTCGCTCTCCCTGCCCTGCAAAAACAGGGTTGCATTGCGTACGTCGTCGCCATAGCTGTCTTCGCTGATTGCGCCGACACACGGGCCGGAACAGCGGTTGATCTGGTAGAGCAGGCAGGGGCGCGAGCGGTTGGCAAACACCGTGTCTTCGCAGGTGCGCAACCGAAACACCTTCTGCATCAGATGAATGCTTTCACGGACCGCCCCGGCACTGGAAAACGGCCCGAAGTAGCGATGGTTGCGGTCAAGCGCCCCCCGATAAAACCCCAAGCGAGGAAACTGGTGCCCGGTCAGGATCAGATATGGATAGGATTTATCGTCCCGATACAGTATGTTATATCGTGGAGTTAAAGTTTTAATTAAATTGTTTTCCAATAACAACGCTTCCGCTTCAGAGCGTGTAACAGTGGTCTCCAGCATGACGACCTGCCTGATCATCAGCTGGATTCGCGGTGACAGTGATGCGCCCTTGTGAAAATAGGACATGACCCGCTTTTTCAGGTCCTTCGCCTTGCCGACGTAGAGCACTTCCCCGTCGCGCCCGAGCATGCGGTACACCCCGGGCAGATTCGGCAAGCCGCGCGCCATTGTCAGTCCGTCGAACTGGGCTTTTCCGGGCGAGCCCTCGCGGTCAGACTGATTTTCGATCAGATCGGCCATGTCACTTAGCTGGCGCTGCGTTGGTGTGTTGAAGGTGGCTGTTCAATGAGGGCGCGAACACGGGTAAATACATCCCGAAACATGGTCTCGGTCAGGCGCCGGGTCTGGGTGTTGTAGCGTGAGCAGTGATAGCTGTCGATAAGGCTCACTGCCCCGGGGAGCAAATGCTCGGCAGCGTGACCGAAGCGGTAATCGGCCAGGCGCAGTCCCAGCGCGCGCAGCACCGCGGTGTGGGCTACGCTGCCCAG
This sequence comes from Burkholderiales bacterium, assembly GCA_050050435.1. GTDB lineage: Bacteria > Pseudomonadota > Gammaproteobacteria > Burkholderiales > Eutrophovitaceae > SG8-40. Next base: position 8,164 of record JASFUE010000070.1, read on the forward strand.
CGCCAGCACCACCCCACCCGCTTCCAGCATCGACAGCTCCTGACGAAGATAGCCGTTGCACTGTTTGACTTCCGGCAGCGTCGGTTTGTTCTGCGGCGGAACGCAACGTACGGCATTGGTGATGCGGCAATCGAGCAGCTGCAACCCGTCATCGGCGGAAACCGACTCTGCGGCATTGGCAAAGCCGTATTCGAACAGGGTGCGATACAGCAGCAAGCCGGCATGATCACCTGTAAACGGCCTGCCGGTCCGGTTGGCCCCATGCAGTCCTGGCGCCAGCCCGACGATCAGCAGGCGCGCATCAGTTGGCCCGAACGACGGCACCGGCCTGGCGTAGTAGGAGGGATATTTGTGCCTTGCCTGAGCAAGAAAATCAGCCAGGCGAGGACACTTGCTGCAGTCGGGGGAGAACATCTCGCTGAAATGATGATTCACAGTACTCATAGTGTAAAATGCGCGACTTCCAAAAACGACCCTGTATTGACAATCGTGGCCAAGGTTCTCGCAACCGAAATTCGTGTCGGTAATCTGATTGAGCTCGACAACCGTGTCTGGCGTGTTCTGAAGTCCTATCACGTTCACGTCGGTGGGCGTGGCGGCGCTTTCATGCAAGTGGAAATGAAGGACGTCGAAAGCGGCACCAAGCGCAATGAACGCATTCGCACTGATGAAAAAATCGACCGTGCCTTCGTCGAATCACGCGAAATGCAGTATCTGTATCAGGACGGTGACAACTATGTGTTCATGGACAAGGAAAGCTACGAGCAATTGACGCTGGCGGCTGACTTCCTGGAAGGCCAGGCAGGTTATCTGCTGCCCAATGTCGATGTCCTGGTCAATATGCACAATGACCGGCCAATCGGCATCGAGTTGCCGGCATCGGTCATCCTGACCATCTCGGAAACCGAGCCCGGCATCAAGGGCGCAACTGCAACCGGCTCGTACAAACCGGCGACTATGGAAACCGGTATCACCGTCATGGTCCCGCAGTTTGTCAACGAGGGCGAAAAAATCAAGGTGAATACAGATAGCGGCGAATACATGGAGCGTGCATAGAAAAACTACTGCGCGGTCTTGATCCGGGCTTGCGCGGTACTCGGAATCCTCAGGTATTTTCTACATACACTCCGGTTCCTGCGTACTGGTTCTTTCCAAACCTGTGCGCACCCGGCTGAAGCCCGCTCGTAACGTTTTTCTTCAATGCCCTGCTAAAGAACTGCTGCGCAACGCGATTGCTGTGTCGCGCGCTCGCCACGCTTTCGAGTCAGGACCTGCCCTCCTTTTCGTCAGGGACGATCGGTATCAGTGCTTCGCGCCCGGCATTGATCCCGCCCAACAGTTCCGGCTGGATCGTGACATGCTCGATTCCGAAGCGTGAGCGGGCAACATCACGGATACGCTCCAGGGTCAGCGGCCAGTTTTCGAGCGTTTCTACGTCGACATGCGCAGACAACGCAACCTGACCGCTCGCAATGGTCCAGATATGCAGGTCGTGAACTGATCTGATCCCGGCGACGCCGGCCAGCGCATGCCCTGCTTCTACCAGGTCGATATCGTGCGGCACGCCCTCCATCAGTACATGCAGCGCGTCTCTGAGCATTCTTATGGTCGATATCAGGATCAGCCCGCTGATCAGCAAGGACAGCAGCGGGTCTATGGGGTACCACCCCGTGGCGAAGATCACGATACCCGCGCTCAGGGCGGCAATCGATCCGAGCAGATCACCGAGAACGTGCAGCCTCGCCGCGCGCGTGTTCATGTTGTGTCCGTCATGGCCAAGCACCCGCAGCACGGCAACGTTAACCAGCAAACCGATCAGCGCGACCAGGACGACGCCGGAGCCGGAAACCGGCTGCGGGTGTTGCAAGCGCTGGATTGCCTCGATCACGATCATGGTGACGATTGTCAGCAGCAACAGACCGTTCATCGTCGCGGCGATGATCTCGGCGCGGGCGAACCCGTAGGAATGCCGGGTGCCGGGCGGCCTGAGTGCCACCCGCGAGGCGATGACGGCAACCAGCAAGGCAGCAGAGTCGGAGAACATGTGCCCGGAGTCGCTCATCAGCGCCAGCGAGCCGAAATACCAGCCTGTCACCAGTTCGACCAGGGCAAAGCCGAATGTCAGTACCAGGCTGATCAACAGCGCGCGTGACCCGGTGCCCGCACCGAACCGGCCATGGTGCGGATGGTGGGCGTGAAGATGGTGTGAATGGGACGCTTGTCCCTGTTCGCTATGGTTTTGCACGATTCCTAGGCCGCCGGGTTGGTCCCCTCGGGGCGTAACTTTGCGAGGCGCTCGCGCGCGCTCTCATAGGCGGTTCTGTCCGTGTTGCCAACCGGCCTGCGCTGGAGTGCCAGCACGCGGCCAGCCTCGGGTGTCGCTGCAACCGGCGCCAGCACCTGCAGGACCGCGTCAGCGTCATCCGGGGCGTTGCATACCAGAGCGATATCACAGCCGGCGGTGAGTGCCGCCCTGGCCCGTTCCGTGGCATCTCCGGCCACACTCGCAGCCCGCATCGACAAATCATCGCTGAACACGACGCCCTTGAAACCGAGGCGTTCGCGCAGGATCTGCTGTAACCAGAATTTCGAGAATCCGGCGGGTTTGTCATCGACCTGGTCATAGATCACGTGTGCTGGCATGACACCGCCGAGCACACCCTTGCAAAGCGCGACGAAGGGTTGCAGGTCTTCCTGCTCGATTTGTGCGAGTGTGCGGTGATCCACGGCAATATTATGGTGCGTGTCCGCGCCGACCGAGCCATGTCCCGGGAAATGCTTGCCGACCGCAATCATTCCGCAATCAGCCAATCCGCCGGCAAATGATCGTCCCAGCTCGATGACCCCATCGGCCGACGAGTGCAACGAACGATCGCCGATGACCGCACTGCAGCCGTGATCGATATCGAGTACCGGGGCGAAGCTGAAGTCGACGCCGCAACCGGCCAGTTCGTTGCCGATGACGTATGCCGCATCATGCGCGGCCCGGATCCCCTGCTCGCGGTCACGGTCCCAGATCGAACCGATCAGACGCATAGGCGCAATGGCAGTGAAACCATTGCGAAACCGCTGCACGCGGCCGCCTTCCTGGTCCACCGCGATCAGCAGACCGGGTTCGCGCACCGCCTTGATCTGTTCACAAAGCGCTCGTAACTGCGTGCGATCTTCATAGTTGCGCGAGAACAGGATTACGCCGGCGCAAGCCGGTTGTTCGAGTCGGCGCCGTTCATGCGCGCTGAGTTCGAGTCCGGCGACGTCGACCATGACGCGGCCTGGCGGCAGGTGTTTCATTCAGCCAGACTCCAGAACGACCATGGCGCAGACCATCTGGTTTTCATGGGTAATCGAAAGATGGGCTGCGCTGATCTTGCGCGAGTGCAGATAGGATTGCAGAGCATCGCTATAGAAGAATTCGGGTCGGCCGATTTCGTTTGACCGTACGCCGATCGATAGCAAGGTTGCCGGATAGCGTAGTCCGGTGCCGAGTGCCTTGGAAATCGCTTCCTTGGCCGCGAAGCGATTGGCGACAAACCAGCTCTTGCGCCTACTTGCGGCAAATTGGCGAAGCTCGGCGTCGTTGAGCACGCGGCGTATGAATTGCTCGCCGTATTTGTCGAGCAGACAGTCGATACGGGTCTTGTCTACGAGATCGATTCCAATACCCGCAATCACGATTGCGTCATCCCTTCGCGAATGGCCTCCAGGTAAGCCTTGACCGCGCCGGCCATGCCGAACTCGAGCGCATCCGAGGTCAGCGCGTGGCCGATGGAGACTTCCGCCAGTTCGGGCAGCGCTCTGACAAAGGTGGGAAGATTTTCCAGGTTCAGATCGTGTCCGGCATTCACTCCAAGTCCGCATTGCGCGGCAGCCGCGGCAGCGGCAGCATATTGCGCAATTGATCCGTCCTGATCAGGCGTTGCATAAGCGCGCGCGTAAGGCTCGGTATACAGCTCGATACGGTCGGCACCCACCTCATGCGCCAGTTGCATTGCCGCCGGCACCGGATCCATGAACAGGCTTACCCTGACGCCGAGTTCGCGAAGCCTGCTCACGAGCGGGCGCAAGCGCCCGGTATCCCGTTCCAGATCCCAGCCATGATCAGAGGTAAACGCGCCCGGGTCATCCGGTACCAGCGTGCACTGATCCGGACGTACGTCGCCAACGAGGTCCAGGACTTGATGAAAGGGATTGCCTTCGATGTTGAATTCGATCCCCGGGCGCTCGCGCACCAGTTCCGCCAGTTCGTATACATCGTGGCTGCGGATATGACGCTGATCCGGGCGTGGATGCACGGTAATTCCATGCGCACCGGCATCCAGTGCAATTGCGGCGAGGCGGCGTACATCCAGAAT
>JASFUE010000071.1:0-12447 GCA_050050435.1 Burkholderiales bacterium
GTAAAGTCCTTCGATCAGCCGATATCCGTTGCTGACCTTGCCGGTTCGATCGGCAGCGGTCTGGCGCGGGCAGCGGTTGCCGGCCGGGTCGACGGGAAGCTGGTCGATACGAGCCATGTGATCGACTCGGACGCCGAGGTGGCAATTGTCACTGCCAGTGACGGGGACGGACTGGACATCATCAGGCACTCGACGGCGCACCTGCTGGCACAGGCGGTCAAGGAGCTGTATCCCGAGGCGCAGGTGACCATCGGACCAGTCATTGAAGACGGGTTTTATTACGATTTCTCGTACAAGCGCCCGTTTACGCCGGAAGACCTCGCGGCTATCGAAAAGCGTATGCAGCAGCTTGCCAAGCGTGACCTCAAAGTACAGCGCCAGGTGATGGAACGCTCCGAGGCCATCAACTTCTTCAAGGATCAGGGCGAGCATTACAAGGCGCAAATCATCGAAGCACTGCCGCCGGACGAGGAGATCTCGCTCTACGGCCAGGGTGATTTCATCGACCTGTGCCGCGGCCCGCATGTGCCTTCGACCGGAAAGCTGAAAGTCTTCAAGCTGCTGAAAGTGGCGGGGGCGTACTGGCGCGGTGATTCCAACAACGAAATGCTCCAGCGTATTTACGGCACCGCATGGGCCAAAAAAGATGAGCTGGATGCCTACCTGTTTCGTATCGAAGAGGCCGAAAAGCGCGATCACCGCAAGCTCGGCAAGCAGCTCGATTTGTTCCACACACAGGACGAAGCCCCGGGAATGGTGTTCTGGCGCCCCAGGGGCTGGCAGTTGTGGCAGCAGGTTGAGCAGTACATGCGCAAGGTTTACCGCAACAACGGATATCAGGAAGTGCGTTGTCCGCAGATTCTCGATGTGAGCCTGTGGAAGCGCTCCGGGCACTGGGACAACTTCCGCGAGAACATGTTCTTTACTTCGGCGGAGAATCGCGAATATGCGGTCAAGCCGATGAATTGCCCCGGACACGTACAGATATTCAATAGCGGTCTGCGCAGCTATCGTGATCTGCCGTTGCGTTACGGTGAATTCGGCGGCTGCCACCGCGACGAGCCTTCCGGCGCATTGCACGGGCTCATGCGGGTGCGTGCTTTCACACAGGATGATGGCCATATTTTCTGCATGCCCGAGCAGATCGAGGCGGAAGTGGTCAGTTTTCACAAACAGGCGCTCAAGGTCTACAAGGACTTCGGATTCACCGATGTCACTATCAAGCTGGCATTGCGCCCGGATAAGCGCCTGGGCAACGATGAAGTCTGGGATCATGCCGAAGCGGCGTTACGTCAAGCTCTCAAAAGCTGTGACGTGCAGTGGGAAGAGCTGCCGGGAGAAGGGGCATTCTACGGGCCAAAGATCGAATACCACCTGAAGGACAGCATTGGCCGGGCCTGGCAGTGTGGAACCATCCAGGTGGATTTCATGATGCCGCAGCGCCTCGATGCAGAGTACGTGGCGGAGGACAACACTCGCAAGGTGCCGGTCATGCTTCACCGTGCCATTGTCGGCTCCATGGAGCGCTTTATCGGAATCCTGATCGAGCACTATGCCGGGGCCATGCCCTTGTGGCTGGCGCCGGTTCAGGCGGTGGTGCTCAATATTTCCGAACATCAGACCGAATATGCTGAATCGGTGGCCGCGGATCTGGCCAGTGCCGGTTTCCGGGTCACGGCCGACTTGAGAAACGAAAAAATAACCTATAAAATTCGCGAACATAGTATGCAAAAGCTGCCTTATCAGATCATCGTCGGTGATAAAGAGGTGGCGGCAAACAAGATCGCTGTGCGAGCCCGCGGAGGTGATGATCTCGGGCAGCTGGGCCGTGACGAATTCATGGCCCGGTTGGAATCCGAAATTCCGGGTGGCACAGCGTAATTTCGTGCGTGATCGTCACGCGCTTTTTGTTTAGGAGAACAGGTCTATAGCCCAGGATAAAGAGGTCCGCATCAACGATATGATCACTTCCCCCGAGGTGAGACTGGTCGGCAGCGACGGCGAGCCAATTGGAATCGTCGAAATCCAGAAAGCGCTGGCAATGGCCGAGGAGCAGGAAATCGATCTCGTTGAAATTGCGCCAACCGCAAAACCCCCTGTTTGCCGTTTGATGGATTACGGCAAGTTCAAATACAACGAGCAGAAAAAACGCCACGAGGCGAAGCTCAAGCAGAAGCAGATCCAGGTCAAGGAAATCAAGTTCAGGCCGGGCACGGATGAAGGTGATTACCAGATCAAGCTGCGCAATCTGATCCGCTTTCTCAGCGACGGGGACAAGGCGAAAGTCACTTTGCGGTTTCGCGGCCGCGAGATGGCACACCAGGAAATCGGCGCCAGATTGCTGGAAAGGGTAAAGGCCGACCTGGAAGAATACGGCGTAGTCGAGCAGTTTCCGAAGATGGAAGGGCGGCAGATGGTGATGGTGATCGCGCCCATCAAGAAAGTAGAAAAACCGGCAAAGAAAAAGCAGGCCAAAGCCGCATCTGCCGGGTAGGTAACAGTAAGTGGGACGGTCCGGAGGTTGATTGGCAGCGCCTTCGGAGTGGATAAAGACCAGCTGCCGTAAAACAAGTGATTCCGGGTATTGAAGTGCCTCGATATTCAGGCCACCTGGCATCAGGCTAAATCAGGAGTTAATGCAATGCCAAAGCTCAAGACCAACAGGGGCGCGGCGAAGCGTTTCAAGATCAGCGGCAAAGGCCGGATCAAACGCGCCCGGGCGAACCGTCGCCACATCCTCACCAAGAAAACGACCAAGCGCAAACGCCATTTGCGCGGCACCACCAGTGTTGCTGCCGGTGATCAGGGCGCTATCCGCGTCATGCTTCCCTACGCCTGACGGAGACCGACAATGCCAAGAGTAAAACGTGGAGTAACAGCGCGAGCCCGTCACAAGAAAGTCATCGAACAGGCCAAGGGCTATCGGGGTCGGCGCAAGAACGTCTATCGCGTGGCCAAACAGGCAGTGATGAAGGCCGGACAGTATGCCTATCGTGACCGTCGTACCAAGAAACGCGAATTCAGGGCGTTGTGGATCGTGCGTATCAACGCCGCGGCCCGCGAGTTCGGAATGACCTACAGTACGCTGATCAACGGTCTGAAGAAATCGGAGATCGACGTCGATCGCAAGGTTCTTGCGGATATCGCGGTGCATGACAAGGCGGCGTTCGGGCAGATCGCCGAGCAGGCCAAAGCCGGCCTCGCCGCCTAGGTTGCGTTAATGCAGGACAAGGAGGCTTTCGAGCCTCCTTTTTTGTTGTCAGACTTGAACCTATCTCATGATTGATCGCACGCGCGAACAATTGTGAGACAGGTTTTACACAATGGACAAACTCGAAGCTCTGATTGCCGAAGCGCGCGCCGTATTTGACGGCGCTTCCGACCTGACCGAACTTGATCAGGTGAAAGCGCGTTTCCTTGGCAAGAGTGGCGCCTTGACCGAGTTGCGCAAGGGGCTTGCATCGCTGTCTGCGGAAGAACGGCCAAAGGCAGGTGCGCGGTTCAACGAGGTCAAGAATTCAATAGAAGCACTGCTGAGCGAGCGGCGCGAAGCCATCCAGGCACAGGCGCTGGCAAACAAGCTGGCTCAGGAAAAACTCGATGTCACCTTGTCCGGACGCGATGTTTCCGGCGGCGGCCTGCACCCGGTCACGCGCACACTGGAGCGTGTCACCGCGCTGTTCCGTTCGATGAGTTTTGATGTTGCCGACGGTCCGGAAATCGAAACTGATTTCTACAATTTTTCCGCACTGAACCAGCCGGAAGATCATCCGGCGCGTTCGATGCACGACACCTTCTACATCGAAGGTCAGTCTCATCTGCTACGCACCCATACTTCGCCCATCCAGATTCACTACATGGAGCAGCACAAACCGCCGATCCGGGTGATTGCGCCGGGCCGGGTCTACCGCGTTGACTCCGACGCCACCCACTCACCGATGTTTCATCAGCTGGAAGGTTTGTGGGTCGACGAGACGACGACGTTCTCGGATCTGAAAGGGGTGGTTCGCGAATTTCTCCGCAACTTCTTCGAGCAGGAAGACCTGGAGGTGCGCTTCCGCCCATCCTATTTCCCGTTTACCGAACCTTCAGCGGAAATAGATATGACTTTCAGGGATGGATGGCTGGAAATCGGCGGTTGTGGAATGGTGCATCCGCAGGTACTGCGCAACGTCAATATCGACCCCGACAGGTATCAGGGATTCGCCTTCGGCATGGGGCTGGATCGGCTGGCCATGTTGCGTTATGGCGTCAACGATTTGCGACTGTTCTTCGAGGGAGATCTGCGCTTCCTCAGGCAGTTCGCCTGAACATCTGACAGACGGCATTCAACGATGAAGTTTTCCGAGCACTGGCTGCGAACCTTCTGCGATCCCGCACTTTCCACGGCGGAGCTGGCCCATGCGCTGACAATGGCGGGGCTGGAAGTCGAGGAGGTGGAACCGGCTGCACCGGCGTTTGACGGAATTGTCGTGGGGCAGGTCCTGACAGTCGATGCGCATCCGGATGCGGAAAAGCTGAAGGTATGCACAGTCGATGTTGGCGCAGCCGACAAACTGCAGATTGTATGTGGAGCGCCGAATGTCGCCGTCGGCACCAGGGTACCGTGCGCAATGGTCGGGGCACAGCTTCCGGATGTGAAAATCCGCGAAGCGAAACTGCGTGGCGTTCGCTCGCAAGGCATGTTGTGTTCGGCGGCGGAACTTCGCATCTCCGAGGATCATTCCGGATTGATGATTCTTGAGCCGGACGCCGAAGTCGGGCGCAATGTTCGCGAAGTTCTCGATCTCGATGACAGCGTCTTTACCCTCAAGCTCACCGCCAACCGCGGCGATTGCCTGTCACTGCTGGGCATTGCCCGTGAAGTGGCGGCAATTACCGGCAGCGCACTCACGTTTCCTGACGCACCGGCCATCGACAGCAGCACCAGCGAAGAGCTGGGTATCACGCTATCCGCACCCGAAGCCTGCCCGAGATACGCCGGGCTGGTGATCCGCGATGTCGATGCGACGGCACCCACCCCGGATTATGTCGTAAGGCGCCTCGAACGCAGCGGCATTCGCTCCATCAGTGCCATAGTCGACCTCACGAACTACGTCATGCTCGAAACCGGACAGCCGATGCATGCCTTCGATCTGGCGAAGCTAACAGGCGGCATCGACGTTCGTTTCGCCCGTGAAGGCGAAAGACTGGAACTGCTCAATGGCCAGATGCTCGACCTCGAGCCGGACATGCTGATGATCTGCGATGACAGCGGGCCGGTTGCACTGGCCGGCATCATGGGCGGGGAGGCGACAGCGGTATCCACGACCACCACGGATCTGTTTCTCGAAAGCGCCTTCTTTTCACCGAAAGTGATCGCGGGGAAGTGGCGGCAGCTGGGCTTTTCGACAGACGCTTCACACCGATACGAGCGCGGAGTCGATTTTGAGGGCATCAGGCGCGGGATTCAGTGTCTGGGCACCCTGATCATGCATGTGTGCGGAGGCAAAGCCGGTGTCATTAACGACGTCGTCAGCGAATTACCCAGCCGCCGCGAGGTGCAGTTGCGCTTGCCGCGGGTGCAGCGTGTGCTGGGTATGGATATTCCGGTGCAACGGATTCTGGAGATACTCGCCAGCCTGGAAATGCCTGCCCGTCAGTCGGGTGACGTGGTGTCTGTGACACCACCTACCTACCGCTTCGACATCGCTATCGAAGAGGACCTGATCGAGGAAATTGCCCGTATCGAAGGCTACGAGAAGCTCCCTGCAACGCTTCCGCAGACGCAGGCCAGCATGCTTCCGAGTGCAGAACACGTCGCCGGACTGTCGCGTTTGCGCCAGATCATGGTCACGCGCGACTACCAGGAGGTCGTCACCTACAGCTTCGTCGACACGGCATGGGAGAAAGACTTTGCCGGAAATGAATCACCGGTGAGGCTGGCAAACCCGATCGCGGAACAACTCGCGGTGATGCGCTCGAGCCTGCTGGGAAGCCTGGTGGACTGCATGCGTTTCAACGCAAACCGGAAACAGGCGCGGATACGCCTGTTCGAGATCAGCCGGGTTTTTGCCACCGATGGGGATGATTTTGACCAGAGGCAGCGGCTTGGCGCAATCGCCTGCGGTCTCGCCAAGCCGGAGCAGTGGGGTGGCGAGAAGCGAGCGATGGACTTCTTCGATTTGCGTGGTGACCTGGAGAGTCTGTTTGCACCGCGCAAGCTGTCGTTGCGCCCGGCTGCACACCCGGCACTGCATCCGGGCAAATCAGCGCATGTTCTGATCGACGATATGACCGTGGGATGGATCGGCGAATTGCACCCGGGCTTGCTGCAGCGCTATGACCTTCAGGGAGCCGTGGTGGCCTTCGAAGTGGATTTGGACGCGGCGCAAGCGCGTCCGATACCTCGCTATCAGGCGTTTTCCAAGTTCCCCCTGGTGCGCCGTGATATCGCAATCGAGGTAGCGGATGAGGTCCCGGCCCAAACCCTGCTTAATGCGATGAAAGCCGGCGCAAGCGACATTGTTGGAGACATTGATGTGTTCGATTTATATCGGGGAAAAGGCATTGAAATCGGCAAAAAAGGTCTTGCTTTCCGAGTGTTATTGCAAGATACTCAAAAAACTCTGACCGAGGCCGAAGTCGATCACGCGATCGAGGGTCTACGCGCGATCCTTGAAAAAGAACACGGAGCCAAGCTCAGGTAACAAGAGGAAACCATGACGCTGACCAAAGCTGACCTGGCAGATCTTCTGTTCGAGAAAGTCGGCCTTAACAAACGCGAAGCCAAGGACATGGTTGAGTCCTTCTTTGAAGAAGTAAGGCGATCGCTCGAGAACGGAGAGGGTGTCAAACTTTCCGGATTCGGCAATTTCCAACTCCGGGACAAGCCGCAACGCCCCGGCCGTAACCCCAAGACCGGCGAAGAGATTCCGATCACTGCCCGCCGTGTTGTTACCTTTCACGCCAGCCAGAAGCTGAAGGCGATGGTGGAGAAGAACTACGGTGGAGAGCAGCAGCAACAACCAGAACAGCAGCAGCAAACGTAAGACCCAGCTGCCGCCAATTCCCGCAAAGCGCTATTTCACCATTGGTGAAGTCAGCGAGCTTTGTGGCGTCAAGCCGCACGTTCTTCGCTACTGGGAGCAGGAGTTCACGCAACTCAAACCGGTCAAGCGCCGTGGCAACCGGCGCTATTACCAACACCACGAAGTGCTCCTTATCCGGCGCATCCGCGAGCTTCTCTACGAGCAGGGCTTCACCATCAGTGGTGCGCGTGCTCGTCTTGACCAGTCTGCGAGCATCGACCAACCGGCAACCAATGTGCTGGCGGGCAAGATTCGCCAGGAGTTGCAGCAGGTACTCGATATACTGCGTGCCTGAGCCTTCCTTCAGGGCTTCAGACAAAACTGCTCTGTTATAATCCGTTGCACTTTTCGGGGCGTAGCGCAGCCTGGTAGCGTACCTGCATGGGGTGCAGGTGGTCGTGAGTTCGAATCTCACCGCCCCGACCAAGACCCTGGGAAATGCGGAGCATGCTTATTCAACGCCTGTCAGCAGTTCACGGCGAGATAAACCAGACTCGCTAGAGATGGAATCAGCTCCGTGCCCCCGACCTGCCGTTCGCTTCTTGTTGACTCCAGATGCGCATCCTGTTGAGCAATGACGACGGGTATTTCGCGCCGGGTTTGATCGCGCTGGCGGAGGAACTCAAGAAAATCGCCGAAGTGGTCGTGGTCGCGCCGGAGCGCGACCGCAGCGGTGCGAGCAACTCGCTCACGCTCGACCGGCCACTGATTGTCAAACGTTCCCATAGCGGTTTTCTCAACGTCAACGGCACACCTACTGATTGTGTCCACCTTGCGGTGACCGGTCTCCTCGATCATGTTCCCGACATGGTCATTTCCGGAATCAATCATGGAACCAACATGGGCGAGGACACCCTTTATTCGGGTACTGTCGCTGCTGCCATGGAAGGATTCCTGTTGGGCATTCCATCCATTGCCATGTCGCTGGCCAGCAAGCAGGGCGGGCACTACGCCGATGCCGCCCGCATCGCGCGTCAGTTGGCCGAAAAACAACGTGACGATCCTTGCGGGTACGCGATGCTGCTCAACGTCAATGTTCCGGACATCCCGTTTTCCCAGCTGCAGGGATTTGAAGTTACCCGGCTGGGGCGCCGCCACAAGGCTGAAGGTGTGGTCAAGGCGACCAATCCAAGGGGGCAGCAGGTGTACTGGATCGGTGCAGCTGGCGATGCCCAGGATGCCAGCGAAGGTACCGATTTTCATTGCGTGGCCTGCAACCGGGTGTCGGTTACGCCGTTGCAGATCGACCTGACCCATTACCGGGACATGGACGGAGTGCGCAGCTGGCTGGGGCAGGCATTTGCCGGCGCTCTGCCCGAGGCATCATAGGCGATGCAGATGAATTTGCGTCATTCAGGCATTGGCATGACCTCGAAACGTACCCGCCAGCGCATGGTAGAACGTTTGCGTGCGGCCGGCATTCGGGATGAAATGGTATTGAGTGCGATGCTGGAGGTACCACGCCATCTTTTCGTGGATGAAGCGCTGGCCTCCCGTGCCTATGAGGACGTATCTTTGCCGATCGGTTTCGGCCAGACGATTTCACATCCCTACATCGTTGCCCGCCTTTGCGAGATCGCGCGAAACGGACACAGCCTGAACCGGGTACTGGAAATTGGCACTGGCTGCGGCTACCAGGCGGCCGTGCTCTCGCGCATTGCAAAGGAAGTCTATTCCGTAGAGCGGGTCGCGCCGCTGTTGTCGAAAGCCCGCGTGAGGCTGCGCGAGATTCGCTACCGTAATGTCAGGGTCAAACATGCGGACGGGCACCACGGTCTGGAGCAGGTGGCGCCGTTTGACGCCATTGTCATGACTGCGGCAAGCGCTCAGGTGCCGGAAGCACTGGCCAGCCAGTTGTCCATCGGCGGGCGCCTCATCCTGCCAATGGGCACCGACCAGCAGCGTTTGCTCTCGGTCACCCGAACTGAAAACGCACTGGTGGAGGAACTGCTGGACGAAGTGAATTTTGTGCCGCTGTTGGCAGGAACGACGACATGAGCTTCTTGCGCCGTTTTCTGCTGCTTGCCTTGCCGGGCGTCATGCTGATCGCCGGCTGTGGGTCGACGAATCATTCCGCACCGGTGCTCGACCGCACACCCGGTGGGAACCGCGCTTCACCCGCCCGCGCGGAGAGTGCCACTGCGGGCACGACGACGAAACACACCCAGGTCGCGACGGCGAGCAGCAAGGCCGCCTCCGACACCGGTAAGCCGGCAAAGACGAAAGAGAGTTCCGCCCCGGTTGATGCGCGCCGGATCCAGCCTTATGGCGAAGGGGACTGGCGCCCGGAAACATACGTGGTGCGCAAGGGTGACACGCTCTATAGCATTGCCCTGGACTTCGGGCAGGATTACCGTGACCTGGCGACCTGGAACAATCTGGCGGATCCTTCCTATATCCAGATCGGGCAACGAATTCGTCTGTTTCCACCAGCGGCGGCGGCAGCCGCCAACGCCGCGCCTGCACCTGCGCGGGTGCCTGGTACTGATAACCAGCAAACGGCCAGTGTCAGCGTGCCGACCTATTCGGATCCGAAGGCCTACCGGGCGGATTACAGTGAACAGGCATACGCGCAGATGCAGCGGGTTCTCGCCGGGGAAGCAGAGACGACGGTCCTGGCAACGGCGGCGGCCACAGCAAAACCGGGCACCCCGTTGCCGCAAGCGCCGGCTGCAACGTCGCCACCGCCACCGCCATCGAAACCCAATACCGCTACTGGCGGTGGTGGTGCCACCAAGCCGGCAATGCCAAGCGGGACGATTACCTGGGAGTGGCCTGCTTCGGGAAGCTTGTTGTACGGATTTTCCGACGGTCCTATCAAGAAAGGGGTCGGTATCGGCGGTAAGCCGGACCAGGCTGTCGTGTCCAGCGCGCCTGGAAAAGTGGTCTACAGCGGCAGTGGCCTGCGCGGCTATGGCAACCTCATCATCGTCAAGCACAACGACACCTGGCTCAGCGTGTATGCGCTCAACAAGCAATTGCTCGTCAAGGAAGGTCAAATGGTCGCCCAGGGCCAGAAGATCGCCGTCATGGGCGAGACCGATGGCAAACCTGAGTTGCATTTCGAGATTCGCCGCCTTGGCAAGCCGGTTGATCCGCTGGACTATCTGCCCAAGAACCGGTCCTGAACTGGCACCATGTGCCTGCGGGCGTAGAGATCCATTCGCAATCGAATGTCGTCTGTCGAACCTGTCATTGTTGTGAAAACGGCCGATTGGGCGGGTGACCAGGCGGCATTACGCGCGATTCGCGAAGCCGTGTTCGTGATCGAGCAAAAGGTTCCGGTACAACTGGAATGGGATGGACTTGATGCCCATTGCGCCCATGTTCTCGCCTGCGCGGACGGCAAACCGGTTGCAACCGGGCGGTTGCTACAGGACGGGCATATCGGCAGGCTCGCCGTCCTGAAACCGTGGCGCGGGCGTGGCATCGGCTCAAGAGTGCTGCGGGCGCTGATCGCAATCGCCAGGCAACGGGGTATGGAAGCCTGTGTTCTCAATGCCCAGACACAGGCGATTGCGTTCTACGAACGCCATGGTTTCGTTGCTGAAGGTAGTGACTTCGACGATGCCGGTATTGCGCACCGACGCATGGTATTACAGGACTGGCCGGATTAATGCCGGCGCTGGCCGCGTCTGTAGCTGAATGCCCGATGTGTCTGTTCGATGCCAGCGGCGGCAAAACTGCGTTCCTGCACGGACATGTTTCCTTCGTTATCCATCAGAACGACCGTCGAGGCACGGGTACCGTAATTGTCGGAGACGATAAACGGGGCCGAGAGTGCTCGTTCCCACTCATGTGGTACGCCTGTCGAGGGCAGGGCATCGTCGTTGGCCGGGCGCCGGTCTGCAAGCATACCGAACAGGGCCGTGGCCAGTTCGTTTCGGTCCGGTGCCAACAACAGATCGGATTGCAGTAACCGGGACAACGCCTGTGTCGTGCGCACCACTTTCGGCCACGGTGTGTCGAGCGAATGATTGCTCAGACCGTGTACGCCCGGTTCAACCGGTCGAGCGCCGGCGCGATGCAATCCTTGCCAGCGATTGGATACGAAAAACAACGCCTCGTCGTCGGCAACCAGCAGGTTGCAGCCCGGATAGTCAGTCAGTGGCGGGCGCATCTGCTCGACGTAGTCGCCAGCACGGCTGGCTGAGGCCAGGTAGTTCCTGACCAGATGACCGCGTGAAGGCCAGCCCGGTGATGCAGCGGTACCTTCGCGAAAATTGGTTACGGCGGCCCACCTGCCATCGGTATGCGTCGCAAACCAGCTTCCGCCTTTTTCCACGTCACGTCCGCCGAGCACGTCGGGTAACTCTTCCCAGTAGTCGAGTGGCAGGCTGGGGCGATTGAAATATTCATCCCGATTGGCCGCCATGACCAGCGGATACACCGGGTGTGCTTTCCAGGCAAACACGATCAGGCACATCAGACGCTGCCGGCAGGGAGGGTTGTGGTCTGTGGAGCCGCACTTTGGAACAGTTCGGTATGGCGCGCACCATCTCCACCGAGCCAGCGGCCGATCTGACTGCAGGCAGTACAACTGCGCATGGCGTCGAGGAACGCCGCCTGGTCGACTATGTGCGCATAGACTTCCATCCACAGCAGCGGCTCATCGACCTTTGTCATCAACTGCCCGTCGACGCCGGTGCACTCGCGTACGGCATCAAGGGTCGCGCGCGCGGCTTTCGAGGCTTCGGCCACGTGTCCGGCTGCGACCCGATAGTAGATGTAGCAGGACATTGTCACGAACTACTCCGGGCAAGCCTGTCTGCCACCGCACTGACGGATGTAATGCCAGCACCGCTACTGCTACGCAATTGCGTTGCCGGCTCGAGCGCGTCCTTGCGCAAAACGGCGAGAAATTCGCAACCTTGGCCGGGATTGATGGCGGCATCGGTTACGGTGCCAAGGCTTTCACCGCTGCCAGAGTCGACGATGGTCTCGCCTGCGGCCAGTGATTTATTGCAGCGCCCGTAATACAGATGGCGTTTGAGGTCCCCCAGATAGCGCGTGCGCGCGACGATCTCCTGGCCCGGATAACATCCTTTTGAAAAGCTCACGGCGGCGTATGCGTCCAGCCCGAGCATCTGCGGAATGAAAGCTTCCTGTGTGGGCTGGGTGACAGTCGCAATGCCTGCGCGAATCGTTTGCAGTTGCCACCAGTTCCAGCCGGCCGGGTACAGGTGCGCGCTCAGTTTCAGCCAGACCGCGCTCGCCTGGTCCGCCTGGCAAATGAGCAGATAACGTCCACCTGGCAAATTGACCAGTGCCATCCCGTCAGCGTGAGTCAGCTCGAAAACCTGCCCCGGCACAGCGGCGAGTACTTTGCCCAGGCACGCTGGCGCCTGCGGTCCGGCAATACCGAACATCACCAGGT
>JASFUE010000072.1:0-12438 GCA_050050435.1 Burkholderiales bacterium
ACCCCTGATTACGAATACCTGTTACAGCTTTGTCAGCGACAATGACGTCGTACACGTCGCATCAGTGCACAGGTACGATCCGCAACAGCGAACCATGGTGACGATCGATGGCGCCGGAGGGCTGTCCGAGGCCGCCAACGAAGCAGAAGGCGCGATGGCGGAATCGTGGGGCAGGAATATCTGGAACGACGTCCTGGGTTAGGAGATACCGGGAAAACCTAAGAGAACCTGTCTCACTATCGCTCACGCGTGCGATGGCAACGATTTTCGCTGCCGGTTAGACGTGAGCGACGCCGTTTGGCCGGTCCAGACAAGGAGCGAGTAACAACGCCGGCGGCGAAAATTCGTGCCATCCCTCCGGGTTACGCCCAGAACACGCCTCCGCCGTGTTGTTCGGCTCGTCAATACTGATGGTATTGACTGCGCCTCTCGCCTTGCGGCTATCGTGTTCCGGAAGTAATGCATCGTGCGATCGATGGTGAGATAGGTTCTTTGCCCCGTTTACGGTGTCGCGTGCTCGCTTACTCCTCGCCTGCCTTCTTCGGTATGTCTTGTCGTGCGCACGATTCGTTCGGTATGGCGGCTCCTTGTAACCGGGTCGCTTGCTACGGTTTTCCTGGAATACGGCAACAGACAACGTCGCGGTGACGATTGCGACATTCAACCCGGGGGAAGGCGATGGCGGCGGGTCCGCCGTGGTGGCACCAGTATTAATGTGACGATCAGGGCGACGGCGAGCAGCAGGTAAGCCGTGGTGAATACCCAGCCCGGCAGGTCGTAATAGATCAGGCGTCCAACCCAGTAGGCAATGAAGCCGTCGCGCGCGGTGCCGCCGCGCAACGCATCTTCCCAGAGCGTCAGCGGGCACACCATTCCGACGAGCGCCTCGGCGGCGACGAACAGCATTACGCCCAGATGCACGTAGCGAAACAACGGTGCGCGCACGCCGCGCCAGCCACGCCATGCACCAATCCAGATATAGGCCGTGCCGCCGATGACAAAAGCCACCACCAGGGCGTGGAACAGCAGAAGTGCATCTGCCAGCAGTTCGTTCACTGCGCGGGGGCGCGGGCCAACTCAGTTGCCGCGTGCCCGTGAATGTGAATTCCGGGTTGCGTGGAGGCCCGCATGCGATCTCTGCCGTTGCCGATTGTCCGGCACCTGGTTGCTCCTAGTCCGTCGCCACTGGCCGTTTCGGATCGGCCACCCATTCGCTCCATGATCCGGGATACAGTTTCGATCCGCTCATTCCGGCCAGTTCCATTGCCAGCAGATTGTGGCACGCTGATACGCCGGAGCCGCACTGGTGCACCACATTGCTTACCGGCGTCGTACCGATCAGCGCACGAAACTCGCGTTGCAGTGCTTCGCCGGGGCGGAACTGTCCGCTGTCGTCGACGTTGTTCTTGAACAGGCGGTTCACTGCGCCCGGGATATGTCCGCCGACAGGATCAATCGTCTCGTTCTGCCCATGAAAGCGATCGTTGCTGCGCGCATCCACTACCAGCATGTTGCCCGAGTCGAGATTGGTCAGAACATAGTCGGCATCCACGTTCACATCGCGCACATGCGGAACGAATTTCGCAGGACTCGCTTCGGGAATGTCGGTTGTCGTCGGTTTGCCGGCTCGCAGCCATGCCTGCCAGCCGCCGTTCAGTACCGCGACACTGTCGTGGCCGAGCCATCTGAGCATCCACCACAGGCGAGAGGAATAAACGCCCGCTGCATTGTCGTAGCCAACGACCTGCTTGCCCTCCGTGACGCCCATTCTGCCAAGCCAGGCCGCGAACGTGTTTGCATCCGGAAGCGGGTGACGGCCGTTTGTGCCGGTCGGCTTGGTAGACAGGTCGCGGTCCACTGACGCAAAGTGCGCGTGCGGCAGGTGAGATTTCGCATATTCGGCTGCGCCAAAATCGGGATTGGTCAGCTCGTGGCGGCAATCGAAAATGATGAAATCCGGGTTGTCGAGATTTGCGGCGAGTTCGTCAACAGAGATGAGGGTCGTGAAAGCCATCTTGATATCTTTCTGAAAAAAGCAGGGCGAAAGGTGATTCCGACATCAGCGGTTCGGTGCCTCCGGGCACATCGCCGGAAACTGCCAGCACCGTTCCTGAGCCGGTGCGGGCCGCGGTCAGGCTACGTTGCTCAATGGCGGGCAATAGGATACGTTAGACTGTTTACTTGTCAAAATGAGTCGGTTCCACCGTGCCGAAAGCCAAACCTGAGAACGAAGCCGGGTCCGAAAAAGGCCTGACATTCGAGACCGCACTCGCGGAACTCGAATCCATCGTGGAGACCATGGAAAGCGGTCAATTGCCTCTGGAAAAATCGCTCGCGGCCTACAAGCGAGGCGCCCAGTTGCTGCAATTCTGCCAGCGCCAACTGCAGGATGCCCAGCAACAGGTCAAAGTACTCGAGTCCGAATCGCTCCGGAAATTTGCTGGTGACGCAAGCGAAGACTAGCGGTTTCCAGCACTGGATGCTCGAACAGCAGGGCAGGGTGGAAGCCGCGCTCGAGAAAATGCTCCCGGGCGTCGAACATGCTCCGGCCAATCTGCATTCGGCGATGCGCTATGCGGTGCTGGGCGGGGGCAAACGGGTGCGTCCGCTGCTCGCGTATGCTGCTGGCGAACTGGTCGCCGCCGATGCCGCGCGTATTGACGTTGTCGCTGGCGCAGTCGAACTGATTCACACCTATTCGCTGGTGCATGATGATCTGCCCTGCATGGATGATGACGAGTTGCGCCGTGGCAAACCAACTGTGCACCTGGAGTATGACGAGGCAACGGCACTGCTGGTTGGTGACAGTTTGCAGAGTCTGGCGTTCCAGGTGTTGTCCGAGAGCGTCCTGTCGAATGACTCGCAGCGGCAGCTTGCAATGGTGGCAACGCTGGCGCGTGCAGCCGGATCGCGTGGAATGGCTGGCGGACAGGCGATTGACCTGGAAAGCGTCGGCACGACACTGTCGGTGCCGGAGCTCGAATTCATGCACGTGCACAAGACCGGCGCGCTGATCCGGGCCAGCGTCCATCTGGGCGCAATGTGTGCCGATGCCACCGGCGACGTTGACGTGGATGCGCTGGATCGTTTCGCCAAGGTGGCTGGCCTGGGTTTCCAGCTCGTGGATGATATTCTCGATGTCGCTTCGAACACGGCCACGCTTGGCAAGACCGCGGGCAAGGATGCCAGCGACAACAAGCCGACCTATGTCAGCGTCCTCGGTGTCGAACAGTCGCGTACACTGGCGAAAGAAATGTACGATGAAGCGCTGGCGGCGCTTGATTTGTTGCCCGGAGGCGGCGCGCGGCTTCGGGATATCGCGCGTCTTATTTTCCAACGGGAGTTCTGATGTCTGGCCGTCTTGCCGGGTAAAAAAGGCATTGTCAGGCGTTTACCAATGTACGAACTGTTACAAACCATCAACCAACCGCAGGAACTGCGCGCGCTCGAGCGCAAGCAGTTACCCGAGTTGGCGGAGGAGCTGCGTGAGTTCCTGATCGATACCGTTTCCAAGACCGGCGGTCACCTGTCTTCGAATCTGGGTACGGTTGAACTCACGATAGCTCTGCACTATGTGTTCGATACGCCGGTGGACCGGCTGGTGTGGGACGTGGGGCATCAGACCTATTCGCACAAGATTCTCACCGGGCGCCGCGAGCAGATGGCAACGCTGCGCAAGTACCATGGCCTGGCCGGTTTCCCGCGTCGAGAGGAGAGTGAATACGATACGTTTGGCACAGCCCATTCGAGCACGTCCATCAGTGCGGCGCTGGGTATGGCCGTTGCCGCGCGCGCGCGGGGCGAGAACCGGCGCATCGTGTCCATTATCGGTGACGGTGCGATGACCGCCGGTATGGCATTCGAAGCACTGAACAACGCCGGCGCCATGGACGCCAACCTGCTGGTCATTCTCAATGACAATGACATGTCGATTTCGGAGAATGTCGGCGCGCTCAACAACTATCTCGCGCGACTGCTCTCAGGGCGTTTCTATTCCGCTGCCAGGCGTGCCAGCGAGAAAGTCCTCGGCAGGATGCCGCCGGTGCTGGAGCTTGCTCGCCGCGCCGAAGAGCACATGAAGGGCATGGTCATGCCCGGCACGCTGTTCGAGGAATTCGGCTTCAATTACATCGGTCCGATTGATGGGCACGATCTCGATGTGCTGGTCGCCACCCTGACCAACCTGCGCAAACTTGACGGGCCGCAGTTTTTGCATGTGGTCACGCAAAAGGGCAAGGGGTACAAACCTGCCGAGGACGACGCAATCCTCTATCACGGCGTTGGCAAGTTCGCACCGCCCGAGGGGGTGGTGTCCAAGCCCGCTTCCAGCCCTACCTATACCCAGATTTTCGGCGATTGGCTGTGTGACATGGCGGCGCACGACCAAAGCCTGATTGCCATTACACCGGCGATGCGCGAAGGCTCCGGGCTGGTGCGATTTTCCCAGGAATATGCCGAGCGCTACTTCGATGTCGGAATTGCCGAGCAGCATGCTCTGACGTTCGCCGCCGGGCTTGCCGCCGAGAACATGAAACCGGTGGTGGCGATTTATTCGACCTTCCTGCAGCGTGCCTACGACCAGCTGATTCACGATATCTGTATACAGAATCTCGACGTCACGTTCGCCATCGACCGCGCCGGGTTGGTCGGTGCCGACGGGCCGACCCATCACGGCAGCTTCGATCTGTCCTATTTGCGCTGCCTGCCCAATCTCGTGGTGATGGCGCCCGCAGACGAGAACGAGTGCCGGCAGATGCTCTACACCGCTTTTGAATTGCCGGCACCGGCAGCAGTGCGGTATCCGCGCGGCAGCGGGCCCGGGGTGGCTATCGAGGAGCAAATGACCGCGCTGACAGTCGGGCGCGGCGAAGTGCGCCGCGAGGGCAAGCGCGTCGCCATCCTGGCGTTCGGCGCGCCGCTGGCAGCGGCGCTGGAAGCGGCCGGGGAATTCGATGCCACGGTCGTCAACATGCGTTTCGTGAAACCGCTCGACAAGGAACTCATGCGCCGTGTCGCCGAATCGCACGAATGTCTGGTGACGGTGGAAGAGAACGTCGTCATGGGCGGCGCTGGCAGCGCCGTGGTTGAGGCACTGGAACAAATGCGTATTGAAATCAATGTGCTACAGCTAGGCTTGCCGGACCGCTTTGTGCAGCATGGGGATCCGGTCAGCCTGATCGCCGAATGCGGACTCGATGCAGTCGGAATTGCCCGCTCGATCCGGGATTTTATTAGCTGAGTTATTTACTCGGGTATTTGCCCGGTCTATAATCAGGGACCTGCAGGTAACTCCGAAATATCACCATGAATTCTCCCGAAACCGTCGCCATTCCTGACGTTCAGAGCAGCGCGGATACGCGCCGTCTGGCCATCGACAAGGTTGGAATCAAGTCTATCCGTCACCCGGTTCGGGTGGCAGACAAGGATGGCGGAGTCCAGCACACCATCGCGACATTCAACATGTACGTCGAGTTGCCGCATAACTTCAAGGGCACCCACATGTCGCGTTTCGTGGAGATACTCAATGCCCACGAACGTGAGATTTCCGTGGAATCGTTCGAGACGATGTTGCGCGAAATGGTTGACCGGCTCGAGGCGCAGTCCGGCCATATCGAAATGGTGTTTCCCTATTTCATCGACAAGGCGGCTCCGGTATCCGGTGTGCGCAGCCTGATGGATTACGAGGTTTCCTTTACCGGCGAGATCATGGAAGGGCAGTATTCGCTGGTGATGAAGGTGGTGATCCCGGTGACCAGCCTGTGCCCGTGCTCCAAGGGCATTTCCGATTATGGCGCCCACAATCAACGCTCGCACGTCACCATTTCGGCGCGCACCAACAGCCATGTCTGGATCGAGGAACTGGTGCGCATTGCCGAGTTGCAGGCTTCATGCGAATTGTTTGGATTGCTCAAACGTCCCGACGAAAAGCATGTGACCGAACGTGCCTACGACAACCCGAAGTTCGTCGAGGACATGGTGCGCGACATCGCAACTGTGCTCAATGCCGATGAGCGCATCGACGCCTATGTGGTGGAATCCGAGAATTTCGAGTCCATCCACAACCATTCTGCATACGCTCTGATCGAAAAGGACAACCGTCCCAAAGCAGCGCGCGGATAAGATTTCGTGCGGTTGAATGGGGGGGCGCAGGAGGAAGCGCTGTGCGATCTCTTTTTTGTGGAGCAGGTAGGTGAGGAAGCGCGCGCGACACGGCAATCACTCGGTCGCGACATGCTGGTGCAGTCGCTTTCCTTTCACCACTCAGTAGCGCTTGGTGAGCGTCAGCGTATCCCCTCGCCGCTGCATATCGAGCCTGCCAAGAAAGCTCATCCCCAGCAGCACCACCGGCATGTCCATGCTGCTGTGTACCAATGCCTCGACATTGTGCAGGATGATCTCGCCGACCTGCACCTTGTCCAGGCGTACCCGGTACACTTCGGCCACGCCGTTGGCGGTGCTGGCATAGGCTTTTTCTCCGGAATGGTAATCGATGCCGGCTCGTTTGGCGTCGGCTGGACCCATTGCAATCAGCGATGCGCCGGTATCGACGATCAGGCGCATCGAGGCGCCGTTGATGGTGCCAGTGGTCAGAAAGTGGCCTTGCCCGTTTGATACCAGTGTCACGCTGGGATTCTCGGTGGCTACGGGAGGCGCATAGGGTTGATCGCCCAGGCGCAGGTCGAAGCGCTCGCCGTCGACTTCGAGCGTTGCCTGCTCACTCGTGACCGCGAGCACCTTGACTCCGCCCGCGCCGGTCTGGCCGACCCGCAACATGGTCGGGCGGCCGCCATCGATAACCAGGATAGCCATGTTCTCGGCCAGCCCGACCAGCCTTACATCAGTGGCACCTGCCGGCAACGCAAGCACGCTGCTCATGCAGGCGAGCATCAGGCTCAGTGCAATGCGTAGGCTGGTTGTGCGTGTCATGCGCGGATCGGTTAATCCCGGAAATTGGTGAACTGCAGCGGGTAGTCCTTGACTTCCCCCTTCACCAGCGTCATTGCTTCCTGCAAATTGTCTTTCTTGGCGCCCGAAACCCGTACTGTCTCGCCCTGGATGGAGCCTTGCAGTTTCAGCTTGCTGTCCTTGATCAACCTCACAATCCGCTTGCCAAGGTCCTTGTCCACGCCCGAGCGCACTGTCACCACCTGCTTGACCTTGTCGCCGCTGACTTTCTCGATCTGGCCCCTTGCCAGGCTGCGCACGTCAACACCGCGCTTGGCGATTTTCGCAATCAGCACGTCATAGACCTGACCGAGTTTGAAATCGTCATCGGCAAACACGGTCAACAGGTTGTTATCCGCTATTTCGATACGTGCGTCCGAGCCCTTGAAGTCGAAACGGTTGCCGACTTCGCGGTTTGCCTGATCAACGGCATTGCGCAACTCCACTTTATCGACTTCGGAAACAATGTCGAAGCTGGGCATGATGCTGAACTCCTCGATTCAGTTGAACGGGTATTGAATATCCGCCGGCCTGCAATCCCGATATCTGCATTACGACACATTGGTTCGGAACCGCTCGCAGCCTCAGCGCAGCTTTACCGAGAATGCGTGCACCGGCACGTCAGTGCCGTCGTCAAATTCTGCCGCGGCCTCGATTGCCCGGCGGGCGATTTTCAGGGCAGACGTGCCTTTGCGATCATAGTCCGCCCATAGTGCACCCAGAGCGTAATCGCTGCCGCTGCCATAGGCGTAAAAACGCGAGAATTCCTGCACCGTACGATGGCCGGAAACCCCGAAAATGCCATGCGTGTTGGCAATCAATACGTCGATGCGGGTGGACTCGAGCGCGTCTTCCTTGTCTTCTTCCGGCATCAGGAAATACTTCTCCTTCAACGCCAGGTGCAGCCGGTTCCAGGTGCGGAAAATCTCCATCGGATTCGACAGGTTCAGGTCCCTGCCCTGTTCCTGAAAATAATCCCGGAGAACGAGCTTGAACGTCGCATTTCCGGTAATGGCAATGTAATTGCCACCGACCTTCAGGATTTTTTCACTGTTGGCGATGTATTTGGCGCTTTCCTTGCCCGAGCCCCATTTGGTGAGCGTGTCTGCAGCAATTGCCGCGACACCACCTTTCCTGACTACTGCGATCGTTGTCATCGGGTTTCGACGGTCTGGTTCACGGGGGGGAAATCACGCAAATCGTATACCGGCAACGGTGTGCCGCGGCCGCAATGCGCTGTGCAGGCGCCAGCACGGTGGATGGCGCGCACCTGAATCAGCGCCGGTTGCGCCGGGCACCAATGCGCAGGCGCAGGGCATTGAGCCTGATAAAACCTTCGGCATCGGCCTGGTTGTAAGCACCCCGGTCGTCTTCGAAGCTGGCAATACGCTCGTCGAACAGGGAATTGCGTTTCGATTCGCGGCCAACCACCTGCACGCTGCCCTTGTACAGTTTGACGCGCACCGTGCCGTTGACCGGCTGTTGTGACTCGTCGATCAGGTTTTGCAGCAGAACGCGTTCCGGGCTGAACCAGTAGCCGTTGTAGATCATGCGCGAGTAGCGCGGCATCAGATCGTCCTTGAGCGCAACCACCTCCCGGTCCAGAGTGATCGACTCGATGGCCCGGTGTGCCTTGAGCATGATGGTGCCGCCAGGCGTTTCGTAGCAACCCCTTGATTTCATCCCCACGTAACGGTTTTCCACGATGTCCAGTCGGCCGATGCCGTGGCGGCCAGCCAGCCGGTTGAGAGTCGCAAGCACTTTTGCCGGCGACAGTTTCTTTCCGTTAACCGCGACAATGTCACCGCAGCGGTATTCGAGTTCGACGGTTTGCGCCCGGTCCGGTGCCTTCTGCGGCGAGGTTGTCATGCGCCACATCGATTCCTCGGGTTCGAACCCCGGGTCTTCGAGAACGCCCCCTTCGTAGGAAATGTGCAGCAGGTTGGCATCCATGGAATAGGGCGCCGCGCCTTTCTTCTTCTTGTATTCAACCGGGATGCCGTTCTTTTCCGCATACGCCAGCAATTTTTCCCGCGACAGCAGATCCCACTCCCGCCACGGAGCGATGACTTTCACGTCGGGCATCAGCGCGTAGGCAGCGAGCTCGAACCTGACCTGGTCGTTTCCCTTGCCGGTAGCGCCGTGTGAAATCGCATCGGCGCCGGTCTCGCGGGCGATTTCCACCAGCCGCTTTGCAATCAGTGGACGCGCGATCGATGTACCCAGGAGATACTCGCCTTCGTAAACCGCATTCGCGCGAAACATGGGAAACACGAAGTCACGGACAAACTCTTCGCGCAAGTCCTCGATGTAGATTTCCCTGACGCCTGCGCTCTTTGCTTTCTTCCTGGCCGGCGCGACCTCTTCACCCTGTCCGATATCGGCGGTAAACGTGACGACCTCGCAGTCATACTTGTCCTGCAGCCATTTGAGGATGACCGATGTGTCGAGGCCGCCTGAATAGGCGAGGACTACTTTCCTGATCTTTTTTTTCATTTCGTGCTTGCGGTTACTGTAAGTCAGATTCTGCGCGAACCGGATTCGGACTTGAATTCGCCATCCTTCCACTCGCCTTCCAGTATTTCACCGTTGGGTGCCCGGTAGGTCCCCCAGCCATTGGGTTTGCCGTCCTTCCATTCGCCGTCATAGACGCTGCCGTCCGGATTCTGCACGATGCCTTTTCCGTTCTGCATGCTGTGCTTCCATTCTCCCTTGTAGCGCACGCCTTTTCTCGAAACGTAGGTGCCTTCGCCATCGGCCCAGCCCATTTTCAGCTCGCCCTCGTAACGCTCTTCGAGGCGCCCGCCGATAAACCAGTCGAGTACACCCTCGCCATCGGCAAATCCGTTGCGGCATTTCCCGCTCCAGCTGATGCTCTCGTCTTCCTGTGGCATCGGGTTGTAGACCTTGCAGCCGTTCTTGTCGGCAATGGTTGGTGTGTCCTTGTCCTGGGCGTAGCCGTTCGCGGCCGACAGCAGCATGATTACGACAATGGTAAATGCCAGTTTGAATCTCGACATGAATGACTCCTTGAGTGCGCCTGCTGCAAATAACAGGCTTTCGAACCCGGTCGGGGCGTAATCTCCTGTTGCTTTGGAGGCAGCTACGTTTGTAGCTCGATTCAACAATCTCGACAAGTTGACCATGCACTCTTGCCGATCCGCTTGCGGGCGAGGGCGCCAATGGCTGAAACGCACGCGCTCACCCGTTGCGCAAATCGTCGTGCCTCGCCGCAATCAGTCATTGACCCTGCCCAGCAGCAGAAATTCCATCAATGCCTTCTGCGTGTGCAACCTGTTCTCGGCTTCATCCCAGACCACGCTGTGCGCACCGTCGATCACCTCCGCGGCAACTTCTTCGCCACGGTGGGCCGGGAGGCAGTGCATGAACAGTGCATCGTCAGCGGCAACTTCCATCATTGGCGCATCGACCTGCCAGTTCTCGAAAGCGCGGGCCCGTTCAGCGTTCTCCGCTTCGAATCCCATACTGGTCCATACGTCGGTAGTGACAATGTCGGCGCCGCGTGCGGCATCCATCGGGTCGCTGAAACTGCGCACGCAACTGTCATCGTAGATGCCGGCGCGCTCGGGCTCGACTTCGAAGCCCGGCGGCGTGGACACGTGCAACCGGAATCCGAGTAACGCCGCCGCCTGCAGCCAGGTATTGCATACGTTGTTCGAATCACCGATCCAGGCAACGGTCCTGCCCTTGATTGATCCGCGCTTTTCGATATAGGTAAAGATATCAGCCAGGATCTGGCAGGGATGATACTCGTTGGTCAATCCGTTGATTACCGGAACGCGCGAATTCGCCGCAAAGCGCTCGATCATGCTTTGTTCGAAAGTGCGGATCATGACCACGTCGCACATGCGCGAGATGACTTGCGCGGCGTCTTCTACCGGCTCGCCGCGCCCCAGTTGCGAGTCACGCGTATTGAGATAGATCGCGGTGCCGCCGAGTTGGTGCATGCCCGCTTCAAAAGAAAGCCGCGTCCTCGTGCTCTGCTTCTCGAAGATCATGACCAGTGTACGGTCCTGAAGCGGCCAGTACTGCTGGTAGGACTTGAACCGCGACTTGATGGTGCGGGTGCGTTCGAAAAGGTAGCCGAGTTCGTCTGGCGACAGATCCTTCAGTTCCAGGAAATGCCTGACTGCATCCATTGGTCAGCTGACCTCGGCTCGCCGCGCCGTGGTGTGAGCGGTGATCAGCGCGGCAACGCCATCGACGAGCTGCTGTGCCTGTTCGTCGGACATGATCAGCGGCGGCAGCAAACGGACTACCTTGTCCGCCGTGACATTAATCAAGAATCCGGCCTCAAGGCCGCGCGCGACCAGCTCACCACAGGGCTCGTCGAGTTCGATGGCGATCATCAACCCCTTGTTACGCAACTGCCTGATGCCGGGAACACCGGCCAGCTTGCGCGCCAGTCCGCCGGTGATCGCTTCACCCAGTTCGTTCGCCCGTGCCAGCAGGTTGTCCTCGTCGATCACCGTCAGGGTTGTCATTGCGGCGGCACAGCCCAGCGGGTTGCCACCGAATGTCGATCCGTGGCTGCCGGGTTGCAGCACCTCGGCAGCGGCGCCGCGCGCCAGGCACGCGCCAATCGGGAAACCATTGCCGAGTCCCTTGGCCAGCGTCATCACGTCCGGCTTGCTGGCCGTGAGCTGATGGGCAAACCAGGCGCCGGTACGGCCCATGCCGGTCTGGATCTCATCGAGCATCAGCAGCCAGTTCTTGCGGTCGCAAATCGCACGCAATGCGTCCAGGTAGCCGTCATCCGGAATATTGATTCCGCCTTCACCCTGAACCGGTTCGACCAGGACGGCGACGATGTCCGGATTGTTTGCCGCGGCCACTTCGACCGCGGCAATATCGTTGTAAGGTACACGCGCGAAGCCGCCGAGCAGCGGCTCGAAGCCGGCCTGCACCTTGCGGCTGCCGGTTGCGGACAAGGTCGCCATGGTGCGTCCATGAAACGACTGCTCCATGACCACGATGGACGGCTTGCTCACACCCTTGCGATGACCATACAGGCGGGCAATCTTGATAGCCGCCTCATTGGCTTCGGCCCCCGAGTTACAGAAGAACACATTGTCCATTGATGCCAGCTCGCACAAACGATCGGCGAGTTGTTGCTGACCCTGGATGCGATACAGATTGGAGCAGTGAATCAACCGGCCGGCCTGTTCGCTCAGCGCGGCCGTGATCTTCGGGTGCGCATGGCCGAGTCCGGTTACCGCAATGCCGCACAAGGCATCGAGGTAGCGCTTGCCGTCTGTATCCCACAGCCATGCGCCTTCTCCATGAGAGAAGGTAACCGGTTGTCTACCGTAGGTTGGCATCACATGTTGCATGGACCACCTCTGAAAAAAATCGTGAAGAAAAAACAACACGGCGGCAACATGCCGCCGTGTCGAGATGTTCATTCACCCTGTAACGTATAAGAGTTTTAGCGAAAATGGTGCCCTGATGCAACCGCTTTCACCCGATTGT
>JASFUE010000073.1:0-12254 GCA_050050435.1 Burkholderiales bacterium
AGCGTACGCCATCCAGGCCGAAGTCGCCCGCCTGTCCGGCCAGGAATTATTCGGTTGGAAAATTGCGGCCACCAGCACCGACGGACAAAAACACATCGGTGTCAACGGCCCGATTGCGGGAAGGCTTCTTGCCGGCAGAGTCATGCAATCCGGAGCGCAACTGGTCCTCGGCGACAATCTCATGAAAGTAGCGGAGGCAGAATTCGCATTCCGGCTTGGAAAACCGTTGCTGCCCCGCGAGCAGCAATACAGCGTCGAGGAAGTGCTGGCAGCGGTCGATACCTTGCACCCGGCAATCGAGATCCCAGACTCCCGTTACGCTGATTTCGTCACCGTCGGAGCGCCACAACTCATTGCCGACAATGCCTGCGCCTGCTGGTTCATATGTGGTCCGGCGACGAAAGCCGACTGGCGCAGCCATGATCTGGCGGCACATCCAGTCGCGGCCTGGCGCAACGGTTCGCTTGCGGCACAAGGCACAGGTGCAAACGTACTCGGCGACCCGCGCATCGCCATGACCTGGATCGCAAACGAGCTCAGCGCACATGGTATTGGGCTCAGGGCCGGTGAAACAGTTACGACCGGAACCTGTGTTGTGCCGCAGGCGATCGCGCCCGGCGATACATTGCGCGCCGAGTTCGGTGACCTGGGTTCAGTCAGTGTCGGCATCCGGTAGCAGGATGCAGCCAGGGTCAATGCACATGGCGAGCATACGGCGGTTGCGACCGTTAACAGTACGCTCTTCGTGTTCTGAACAGAGCGGAATCTGATGCAGTTATATTACCCACGCTCATTTCTAAAACTGATACTTGCCGGCTTCGCGCTCGCCGTGATCCCGCTGGTGCTGGCGCTGGTCTACAACGCCATCTCCGTTAATGAGCTGGCGGATCGAAGCCAGCAAACCCTGTATCAGGCGGTACAAGCAACACAGGCCAGTCGCTCTCTCATTGAGCAGGTCACCGCGATGGAACGCAGCGTGCGCCAGTTCGTCATCGTCGAGGAACCTTCGGTTCTGCAAGGTTATGCGCTGGCGCATGAACGATTCGTGCAGACATCGCAACGACTTCGCAGTTACGCACTGGAAGCGGCGCAACGCTCAACACTGAGCTCACTTATCGAGGCTGAAGCCGATTTGTTCCAGCGTGTTTCCCAGGCGACGATTCTGCGCGATCGGGCAGGCGAAGTCGTCGGAGACTTTGCAAAACTCTCGCAGATGGCGCGCGAGCTCGACAACCAGGGAAACCTGCTGGTCGAACGCGAAGCCGACAGGGTGCAGAAAATGGCGGGAGAAACCCAGAGGCTGATCCTGTGGCAGATGCTGGCGCTGGTACCGGTCGCGGTTTTTCTGGTCCTCGGAGCGTCATTACTGATCCGACGGCCAATTTCGCAGATTGAATCAGCGATACAGAAACTCGGCGAAGGCGAGTTTGGCGCAAAGATCAGTGTTAATGGGCCGGCGGACCTCGAGTCGCTGGGCCGGCAGCTTGACTGGCTCAGATTGCGCCTGCTCGATCTCGAGGAGCAGAAATCACGGTTCCTGCGCCACGTTTCGCATGAACTCAAAACGCCGCTCACGGCACTACGCGAAGGTGTCGAGCTTCTGGCAGATGAAGTAACCGGAAGGATGACGCACGGTCAGCTCGAAATCGCTCACATCCTCAAGCAGAACACCCATCGCCTGCAACGGCTGATCGAGGATTTGCTCAACTATCACACAGCGCAGTTCCAAACCGCCTCACTCGCACCAACGCATTTCAGCCTCAAAGCGTTGGTAGAGCGCGTGATTCAGCAACACACCCTGGCACTTCGCGCGAAGAATCTGAGCCAATCACTGACCGCAGCCGATCTTGAAATGGAAGGCGACGAGAAGAAGATCGAAGCAATCATCGACAACCTGCTTTCGAACGCAATCAAGTATTCGCCTACGGGCGGCACGATCCGCATCCAGTTGCGCCGCCGCGGCGGCGATGTCGTCATCGACTTCATGGACGATGGGCCCGGGATTCCCAGGGCAGACCGTGTTCGCGTGTTTGAGCCCTTCTACCAGAGTACTGCCGAGTACAGCGGGCCGGTGAAAGGCACCGGACTCGGGCTTGCCATCGTACGGGAGTTCGCGCTTGCACACCGCGGGACCGCGGAGGTAATCGACGATGGAAATCCGGGCGCGCATCTGCGCGTGGTTTTGCCATCGCGGCAGCTGGAAGCTGCGGCATGAGAGGCCGCTTTGCAGTGACGTTGCTCATGGCCGGGATGGTCAATGCATGTGCACCAACACCGCAACCGGTGACCGAGCCGCTACCGCGGCTGCAACTGGTCGAAACCCTCGAAACAGAATCGGACCGCCTTCTTGACTACTATGCCTACATGATTGAGTTACAGGGTGATGCACTGCTGCGCGAGTATCATAATGTGCAGAGGAAGAACGCGGCGAACCCGACCGAATTCAATCGCATGCAGTTGATTATGCTGCTATCGTCACCAAGCGCGCCCTTCAGGGATATCAAACTCGCGCAATCGATGCTCAAGGAATGGCTCAACGATGATTATTATCGTTACTCCAAACTTCGCCCGCTTGTCCTGCTCTACTACAATGACCTGTCGGAACTGGATCGACAGAGCGAGATGATCAACGAGACAACGGAAAAGTTGCGCCTCGCCAATGAACTGAACGCGAATCGAACGCTGGAGCTCGAGGCTGCGCTGGCGAACTCGAAAGAATTGCAGCACAAACTGGATGCGCTGCTGGAGATGGAGAGAAATCTCATTGACCGTCAACAGATTAACAAACCGGAAACGCCATGAATGCTCAAACCCGAATTCTCGTCGTCGATGACGATCCCGACCTCATCAAATTGCTGACGTTCCGGTTGGAAGGTGCCGGTTATCGCGTCGAAAGTGCCGAAAGCGCCGAGCGCGCCCTGGCCAAGCTGTCGATCTCGGTTCCCCATCTGGTTATTACCGATCTGCGCATGGGCGGTATGGACGGAATGGCGCTGTTTCAGAACATCCGGAAAACCCATCCCGCGCTGCCAGTCATTATCCTGACTGCCCACGGAACGATTCCGGACGCAGTTGCGGCCACGCAGCGTGGCGTCTTCGGCTACCTGACCAAACCCTTTGACAGCAAGGAGTTGCTGTCGCAGGTGGAGAAAGCGATCCTCGTGAGCGGAACAACCGAGGAGAACGTGGACAACGACGAAAGTTGGCGCGAAGAGATCATCACGCGCAGCCCGATCGTCGAAAGCATACTTGCCAAAGCCAAGCTCGTTGCCGCAAGTGACGCGAGCGTACTCATCAGGGGAGAAAGCGGTACCGGCAAGGAGATGCTTGCGAGGGCGATTCACCGCGCAAGCCCGCGCGCTGAACATCCGTTTGTCGCGGTGAACTGCAGCGCAATTCCGGATCAGTTGCTCGAATCCGAGCTGTTCGGCCACATGAAAGGATCGTTCACGGGAGCGGCCCGCGATTACCAGGGACTGGTCCAGACCGCCGACAAGGGAACCATCTTTCTCGACGAAATCGGCGACATGGCATTGCCGCTTCAAGTGAAGCTGCTCAGAGTGCTTCAGGAAAAGGAAATTCGCCCTGTGGGCTCGACCCGTTCGATTCCGGTCAACATCAGGGTTATTTCCGCAACCCATCGCGATCTCGAGAATGCAATCCACAACGGTATGTTTCGAGAAGACCTCTACTATCGGCTCAACGTCGTCTCGTTTCGCCTGCCTGCACTTGCCGAGCGAAGAGAAGACATCCCGGTCCTGGCAACCCACTTTCTCAAACAGATCGCGAGCAAATACAGCAAATCGCTGAACGGCTTCTCCGCTGAGGCGATGGAAATGCTGGTGAAATCTCCGTGGCCGGGAAATGTGCGCGAAGTCTATAACGTGATCGAGCAGGCCGTCGCGCTGTCGACCACGCCCATCATCACCCCGACTCTGGTCGAGAGTGCGCTACGCGGACGAACCGCAGAACTTGCCTCATTCGAGTCTGCACGAAGCGAATTTGAACGCGAATATCTGGCCAAACTGCTCAAGATCACGGGTGGTAACGTGACACAAGCTGCCAAACTTGCTAAGCGTAACCGCACCGAGTTCTACAAGCTGCTGCAAAGACACCATCTCGATCCAAAGCTGTTCAAATCTCTTTCGAGCTAGCCATCGATAGTACCGAGTGCCACTTCTCAGCGATCGAGATTGTTATTTTGAAACAATGGATTACGAACGCACGCTAGCAGCTTGTCGCTTACCGGCGACGCAGCGATTCATCTACCACTGTAGCAATTAGCTTTAACAGGCTGATTTGAAGCGCCGTTAAAGTTTGGCATCATCATTGCTAGCGCAGTTCATACACAGTCTGGGGCATAGTAGTACACGAAAATTAGGTGATGATCTTATGAAAAAAAAACGGGATCGCCTTATTTTCCCGCTTGCTTGTTGCGCCATCGTTTCAGTCGCTACCTTTAGCGGCATCGGCATCGCCGCCATAACCGGTCAGTTGGCAGTTACTCCGGAAAAGGATGCGCTCTTCTCGTCGAACGATGACCTGAACAAGCGTATCAGTGCGGGAGAAAAAGCAGCTGCGTCCGTACCGGGGCCGACACATGTTGGCCTAACGCGCAGCGCTTTGCGCAATGCGGCGGACAGCGACAAGCCGACGATTATTCGAGTCGCCCAACGATTCAGCCAGACACTCAAGCCGGCGTGCTCGCGCTGTGGCGTCGTCGATTCCATCGAGCCTCACGCATTGCAGATGCCCGCGGCTCAAGGAACGGCCAATATCATCAGCGCAGGTTCGTTTTCGACAGCGGGGCTGTCTGGCGCAAGCCAGAGCACCTATACCGGGGCGCATAGCGACAACAGTGACGTCGCGACCAGTTTCATCGTCCGCTTGCGCATGGAAGATGGCAGTCTGCGTACGATCTACGAACATCAACGGCCAAAGTTCTCGATCGGCGAAAAGGTCAAGTTGGTCAATGGCTCGCTTGTTTCGATGAGCTGACAAGAACCACCACTGTCAAACCAGGTCAGGAGATGTTAACGGTCCATACCTACTGAGCGAAGCAGCGTGGCTGTGCCACCGGCAAACTCTGCCAGCGACTGAACGTTTTTATACAATGTGCGCAAGCGCATTGGGGCGCCCGATTTCCTCCCTTATCGGGCGCTTTTTTTTGCTTTTTGCGTGATTTCGGATTGCATGGTGGCAACGCGTTTAATCCGCCGGGCCCTGCCGCAATCAACACTGACGAGACGCATGCGTATCAGCCCGGATGCGCGCCAACGACAGAGGCAAGTACAGAATGAAACCATCCTATCTCCGGATTTCCTTGCTCACCATACTGCTCGCAGGCTGTGCTGCAACACCGCAGCAGCAGCCGCAGCAGCAGCCGCCCATCGACGAACCCCAGGTCAACCTTGCCGGGTACCCGCCGCCATTTCGCGATGGCTACCTGGATGGCTGTAACAGTGCCCGAGATACCACCAAACCGCCGGTCAAGGACGAAGACCGTTACAAGAACGACTCCATGTATGCCGCGGGCTGGCGGGACGGTTTCGATATCTGCTCACAGAAGCAATACGACTAACGACCACACCAACGCGGAACATTGCCTGCCGCTTGGTTGGATTGGCGGCAGACGTGTAAACTCGTGGGGCAATCTTTCAGCCACTTGATGCGATGTCCCGGGGATCAAACTCATGAATGCACCTGCCAATCGACCGGTTTTCAACTGGATCGACCCGTTTCTGCTTCAGGAACAACTCAGTGAAGAGGAGCGCCTCGTTTCCGACTCGGCCCGGGAATTCTGCACCGAGCAGTTGATGCCGCGCGTACTCAAGGCGCACCGTGAAGAGAGCTTCGATCCCGTTGTCTTTCGTGAAATGGGTGAGATGGGATTCCTCGGGTCGACCATCGAGGGTTATGGATGTGCCGGGGTCAATCACGTCTGCTATGGGTTGATCGCTCGCGAGGTCGAGCGCGTGGATTCCGGATACCGGTCAATGATGAGCGTGCAATCGAGCCTGGTCATGTACCCGATTTACGCCTACGGCAGCGAGGAACAGCGCAACAAATACCTGCCGTCATTGGCAAGCGGGGAGAAGATCGGTGCATTCGGTCTGACCGAACCGGACTACGGCTCTGATGCCGGCAGCATGGCCAGCCGTGCACGCAAAGTCGACGGTGGCTGGATACTCAAGGGTGCAAAGATGTGGATCACGAACTCACCAGCTGCCGACGTGCTGGTGGTGTGGGCCAAAGAAGAAGCAGGCGTCATCCGCGGCTTCATTCTCGAGCGCGGTATGAAAGGGCTGAGCACGCCGAAAATCGAAGGTAAATTCAGCCTGCGCGTTTCCATCACTGGCGAGATCGTGATGAACGATGTTTTTGTCCCCGACGAAAATCTGCTGCCGGGAGTCCAGGGTCTGAAAGGCCCTTTTGGTTGTCTGAACAAAGCCCGCTATGGCATTGCCTGGGGTGCACTGGGCGCTGCAGAATTCTGCTGGCAGGCGGCACGCGATTACGTCATGGAGCGCAAACAGTTTGCTCGCCCGCTCGCCGCCAACCAGCTTGTCCAGAAAAAACTCGCGGACATGCAAACCGAAATCGCTCTAGGACTGCAGTCGGCCTTGCGGGTCGGCCGTCTGATGGACGAGTCCCGCGCAGCACCGGAAATGGTTTCACTGATCAAACGCAACTCGTGCGGCAAGGCGCTTGATATTGCGCGCACTGCGCGAGACATGCACGGCGGCAATGGTATTTCGGACGAGTACCATGTCATCCGCCACGTTCTCAATCTGGAAGCGGTAAACACGTACGAAGGTACCCACGATGTCCACGCCCTCATACTGGGGCGTGCCATAACCGGTATCCAGGCTTTCACCGGGGCCTAGCCGGGCATTGACCAGAAACAAGAAAGCACGCCGGACGCGGCGTGCTTTTTTTTGTTCAAACTTCCCACCTTGCTCTCGAGCCGGTTTCATACACGCAAGCGACAGCCAACCGGACTGGCGACATTGCAACCGGGCCTCATGAGTCAAACGCGATCTGTTCGTTGCGGCTCACAAAAACAGACCGGGAGCCCAACTGGCTCCCGGTCGTATTACTGCTGTTGATTACTACCGCGTTTCAGGCCGTGGTAGTTGCGCAAACGGCCTGGTTGCCATCGGGCGAGACCTGCTTACCGGCCTCGCTGCCAATCGTAGTCAGATCAACTCCGTGCCGCACCGCAGTCATCTCGGCGAGAATTGCCACCGCAATTTCCGGCGGCGTCTTGCTGCCGATTCGCAAGCCCACCGGCCCGTGCAGCCGGTCGATTTCCGCCTGCGAAAGCTCGAACAACGCCAGTCGCTCGCGCCGCTTCTCGCTGTTCAGGCGCGAACCCAAGGCGCCAACATAGAACGCCGGCGACTTGAGGGCTTCCATCAGCGCAAGATCGTCAATTTTCGGGTCGTGCGTAACGGCTACGATCGCACTGTGCGAGTCCAGATTCATCGACACGACCACGTCATCAGGCATGCCCCGGTCGAGCCTGGCACCCTCTATGTCCCAGGTATCGGCGTATTCTTCACGCGGATCGCAAACCGTCACGTGATAGTCCAGCGCCTGGGCCATCTGCGCGAGGTAGCGCGACAATTGCCCGGCACCAACGATTAGCAATCGCCAGCGCGGACCATAAATGCCCACGAGCGTATTGCCATCAAAAGCAAGGGAATCGGACGATGTCGCCGATTCGAGCCTGACGCTGCCGCTTTTCATATCCAGGGTACGCCTCACCAACTCGTGACGCTCCACCCGTTCGAGCAATTGCGACAGTGCCACATCGTCGCTCACCTGCTCGAGCACCAGTTGCAGCGTGCCGCCGCAAGGCAGCCCGAACCGCTCTGCCTCTTCCTTGGTCACGCCGTAAGTCACCACAGTTGGCCGCTCGACCTTCAGCGACTGGTTGCGCACCTTGTCAATAAGGTCGTCCTCGACACAACCTCCGGAAACGGAGCCGGCAACGAGACCATCGTCCCGGATCGCCAGCATCGCGCCTGCGGGGCGCGGTGAGGAGCCCCATGTTTCCACGATAGTCCCCAATACAACCGTGTGGCCTTCGCTACGCCATGCGACGCTGCTTTTGAGCACCTGCAGATCAACGCTGTCCATACCACCAAACCGTTCTATCCAATCGGAAATAACGATTTTAGATCAGCCGGCCGGCCACGGCCACAAAAAAAGCCCCCCGGCCACGGGCCGGAGGGCTTGGATCAAACAACGATCGGGATGCCGCCTCCTTATGAGAGGCGGCCCGAAAGTGCTTATCAGGCGCTGGAGCCGATATTCTCCGGCGTGTACGGCAAGGTACGTGGCCGCTTGCCGCAGGCGGCAAAGATCGCGTTACCGATCGCCGGCTGGACAACAGCGGTACCCGGCTCGCCAAGACCACCGGGAGTGCTATCGCTCTTGATGAAGTGAATGTTGAGTTCCTTCGGCGCTTCGTTGATGCGAGCAACGCGGAACGTGTCGAAGTTGTTTTGCTGAACTTCGCCATTCTTCAAGGTGATTTCTTCCCACATGCACGCGGACTGACCGAAGTTGATACACGACTGGAGCTGCGCCAGCGCCTGATCCGGGTGGATCAGGGTACCGGCATCGACCACTGCCGTGACCTTGTCGATCTGCACGTCGTAGGAATCGCTCACCGTTACTTCAGCGACCATTGCAATCACCGTGTTGTAGCCTTCCATCACTGCAACACCCTGGCCACTGCCCTTGGGCATCTTCTTGCCCCACTTTGACAACCTGCGCACTTCGGTCAACGCACGTTTCATGCGCCGACCAACCGGAACGCCAGCCGACAGACCCGACCACTGATGCTTGGTCGAACCCATGTCAAGCATGTCCATACGGTACTGGATCGGATCCGCGCCCGCTGCGTGAGCCACTTCGTCGATGAACGACTCCAGAGCCACGGCATTCAGGTTGTGCGACACCGCACGCCAGTAACCAACGGTGACACCGGTATCGTGCATCTGATAGGTGAAACGCAGACCAGCATCAGCGAGGTACGGGAAGTTATCGATCCCCTCAACCGCGAACGGGTCAATGCCGTCCTTGACGATACTCGGGAACAGACGCGCCGAAATCGACGGGCTGGTGGAATGGAAACGCAGCGCCTGCAGCTTGCCGATTGAGTCCAGACCGGCAGAGAACTTGTAGAGTCCGGCCGGACGATACGAGTCATGCGTCATATCATCTTCGCGGCTCCACACCATCTTGACCGGCATACCGGCAGCCTTGGAAATTTCCGCGGCGTCGATAGCGTAGTCCACTTCCACCCGACGACCGAAGCCGCCACCGAGGAAAGTCGTAATGACTTCCACCTGTTCCGGCTTCAGACCAGTCGCGCCCGCCACCACGTGGGGGATGAGCTGCTGGAACTGGGTCGGTGTGATGATGGTTGCCTTGTCGGCACGCACGTCAGCCGTGGTGTTCATCGGCTCCATCGGTGAGTGCGATACGAATGGCAAGCGGTACTCGGCGGTAACAGTCTTGGCCGCCTGTTGCATGCCTGTATCGACATCACCGTGCTCACGGAAAACCGCACCCGGCTGTTGCAATGCATTGTCGAGCCCTGACCAGATTTGCTGCATGTCGAGATTGGCGTTTGGACCGGCATCCCAGCGAATCTGCAGAGTCGCAGCAGCTTTCTTGGCAGTCCAGTAATCCTTGGCAACTACGGCAACGCCACGGCTGTACTGGACAACTGCCATTACGCCCGGGAAGTTCTTGGCACGCGAATCATCATATGAACCGACCTTGCCACCAATCATCGGCGGCATTGCCACCGCGGCGTAGCCCATTCCCGGCACGACCGTGTCGATACCGTACTGCGCGGTACCGGCAACCTTGGCACCTGTGTCCAGGCGCTTCTGCCGTACGTTTCCAATGACTTTGAAGTCCTTGGAGGGCTTGAGGGGAACTTCTCGCGGAACTTCCATCTGCGCAGCCTTGGCTGCCAGCGAACCATAGGTGGCACGCTTGCCGCCCGGGCCCATGACAACGCCATCCTTGACCGAGCAGGATGCGGAATCGACACCCCACTGATCGGCGGCTGCCGCAACCAGCATCATGCGAGCCGAGGCACCGGCCTTGCGCAGTTTTTCCCATGCATCACGAACCGATGTGGAACCACCGGTGAGCTGACCACCGAGCAGGGCATTGATATACACCTCTGCAGGCGGTGCGAACTCGACGTTCACACGGTTGATGTCGACTTCGAGTTCTTCCGCAACCAGCATCGGCATGGACGTGTAAACGTCCTGACCCATTTCGGAACGGGCCACCATGATGGTGACAGTGTTGTCGAGGCCGATACGCACCCACGCATTGGGGCTGGCATAACCACCGCCTGCGTCTGCTTGGGCGATCTTCGGTCCGGTGGGAAGACAGAAACCGAGGGCAAGACCACCCGCAACGGTTCCACTGACTTTCAGGAAGTCACGACGTGTTTCGTTTTTCACGATATTTTCCATGTCTGCCCTCCTTATGACATCTTCGCAGCGGCCTTGATGGCAGCGCGAATACGCGGATACGTGCCACAGCGGCAGATGTTGCCCGACATGAAAGCATCAATATCCTGATCAGAAGGGTTACTGTTCATGGCGAGCAAGGCGGACGCCGACATCATCTGACCCGGCTGGCAGTACCCGCACTGCGGTACGTCCAGGGCCATCCAGGCCCGCTGTACTCGATGGGTGCCACCAAGACCTTCGATGGTGGTCACTTTCTGGCCCGCGACGGAGCCAATCTGGGTTTGACAAGAGCGCACTGCCATGCCGTTCAGATGAACGGTACACGCACCGCACAAGGCTTTTCCGCAACCGAATTTCGTGCCGGTCATTCCCAGCGTGTCGCGAAGCACCCAGAGCAGCGGCGTGTCGGGCGCAACATCTACGCTCGTTCTTTTGCCGTTTACTTGGAACGCAATTTTCATTACAAAACTCCCCCTTTCGAAGCTTGTAGGTACAGGGAACGTAACATCTAAGGTTACCGGCGCAAAATACACGAACTACATACCCGTTTCAAGCCTGACAAACCATTGTTCAATCTTGAAAAAACGGCGTGTCATACATTGATAAACGGCAGAGGATCCGGGCGCCTGCCGGATACCCTGAAACTGGTTTCAACCTTTGGAACACCATCCCGGATCGTGGTGTGAAAAACGGTGGGCAGTCGGCGTTGGTGCGCCGCAGCAATCACTGCCTTGAAATTGCTTTCGTAATGCGTCAGCCAACGTTGCCGAATCCACACGCAGCTCGGTGTTATCCGGTTTGCATTTCGACTCGTTGAAATGTTCGTCAATCGAATCAATGGCTCAGGCATATGTTGTCATCCCCGCCACCCGCGTGGCAAAACCGACTGAACAATCCTGTAAGATTCACATCGGTTTTACGCAGTGGCGGACATACCGGATTCGCGCAACGCAAACGATTCGGCCAACAGCCACACCATCTCCCTTATGGAATGCGCAGGAAGCGGTGGCCGGCTCGCCATCAACCGTGTTTGCGCATTTCCAGTCTGGCGATTTGCGCTCGATGTACCTCGTCGGGACCATCGGCAAGTCTCAGCGTACGGTTCCAGGCATACATCCACGGCAGCGGGAAGTCCTGACAGACACCACCACCGCCGTGCGCCTGGATTGCCCAGTCGATGATCTGCTGCGCCATGTTTGGCGCAATCACCTTGATCATCGCGATTTCCATGCGCGCTTCCTTGTTGCCGACCGTGTCCATCATGTAGGCCGCTTTAAGGGTGAGCAAGCGCGCCTGTTCGATCTTGATCCGCGACTCGGCAATGCGCTCGTGCCAGACTCCCTGCTCTGCCACCGGGCGTCCGAATGCAACCCGCTCCTTCAAACGCCTGATCATCAAATCGAGTGCGCGTTCGGCCTGACCGATGATGCGCATACAGTGATGAATACGCCCCGGCCCGAGCCGCCCCTGGGCGATTTCGAAACCGCGCCCTTCACCAAGCAGGATATTGGAGGCAGGCACGCGCACGTTGTTCAGTGTGACTTCCATGTGCCCGTGCGGCGCATCGTCGTAACCGAACACTGACAGGTGCCGTTCGACCTTGACGCCTTTGGTATCGGTGGGCACCAGAATCATTGACTGCTGCTTGTGACGGTCGGAGCTGTCGGGATCAGTCTTGCCCATGACAATCAGAATCTTGCAGCGTGGATCACCCGCGCCTGAAGACCACCATTTGCGGCC
>JASFUE010000074.1:0-11906 GCA_050050435.1 Burkholderiales bacterium
CCCGTACCGGTTCATTATTTTCTGCGACGACCTGTCGTTTGACGCTGAAGAGGCGGGCTACAAGGCGCTGAAAGTGGTGCTCGACGGTTCGATTGCTGCAACCTCGGAAAATGTGCTGATCTATGCCACCTCCAATCGCCGCCACCTCATGCCCGAGTACATGCAGGAGAATCTCGAGACAAAGTACCTTGGCGAGGAAATTCATCCGGGCGAGAGTGTCGAAGAGAAGATTTCGTTGTCAGAACGATTCGGGCTGTGGATTTCGTTCTACCCGTTTGATCAGGATGAATACCTCGCAATTGCGGACTACTGGGTCAGCAGACTGGCTGGCGAGAAGGCAATGACCGGGGACATGCGCCAGGAAGCCTTGCAGTGGGCACTACTGCGCGGATCGCGAAGCGGCCGGGTTGCATGGCAGTTTGCCCGCGACTGGGTTGGGCGCCAGCAACTGAAATCAAATCGAAAACGCAAGTAATCCGGGATTTGGCTAACAAGATTGTTGAGGTGGCCGCCGCCGTTGTGCAGCGAGCCGACGGCGCGTTCCTGCTTGCGCAGCGCCCGGCCGGCAAGGTTTACGCCGGCTACTGGGAGTTTCCTGGCGGCAAGATCGAATCCGGCGAAACGCCGGCAGCGGCGCTCGAGCGCGAACTGCAGGAAGAGCTGGGCATGCACGCAACGCGAATCTATCCGTGGTTGACGCGCACTTATGAATATCCGCACGCGTGCGTGAGGTTGCACTTCCAGCGTGTCGTGAAATGGCACGGCGAACCGCAGTCCAGAGAACAGCAGGCATTTTCATGGCAGCGTCCCGGGCAGCCGGATGTCGAACCGATGTTGCCTGCCAACACCGCCGTGCTCAAGGCGCTCGAGTTGCCGCCCCTCTATGCAATCACCAACGCAACTGCTCTGGGTGAAGAAGAAGCCCTGAACCGGCTCGATGCCGCGCTCGCCCACGGCCTTGAACTGGTTCAGATCAGGGAAAAGCGTTTCGATGCGAGCAGGCTCGAGAATTTCTCGCGAGATGTGATTACGCGCTGCCGCGCATACCGTGCCAAAGTCCTGATCAATTCGGATATCGCTCTGGCTGGCAGAGTCGGTGCACACGGAGTGCATCTGACCTCGCGCCAGCTAATGCAGATAACGCACCGCCCCGACCTGCCGTGGTGCGGCGCGTCGTGTCACAGTCGCGACGAGATTGAAAAAGCGGTGTCGCTCGAGTTGGACTTCATTGTACTCGGACCAGTGAAAGCCACTCCCAGCCATCCCGATTCGCAACCGTTGGGCTGGCAGGGTTTTCGCAACCTTGTGCACGAGTCGGCGATTCCGGCCTATGCGCTTGGTGGAATGCAGCGCGATGATCTGGAGCAGGCTTGGGCGCAGGGGGCACACGGTATTGCCATGTTGCGTGGCGCGTGGCCGGGATAGTTGTGTTCGGACTCAGGCGTCGTTGTCGTCCGACGACGATGATTGGTTGACGTCTGCCGGAATCCGGTAGGCTTCCGAAGCCCATTGTCCGAGGTCGATCAGCTTGCAGCGTTCCGAACAAAACGGGCGAAACGGGTTGGACGTGTTCCATGCCATTGGCTCGCCGCATTGTGGGCAGTTGTGTAGCCGGCCCTGGGTAGTAGATTTCGGTTTGGTCACAGGTTGCAAAAAGTCAGTTCAAAGTCGATGTTGTCCTCACAAGCCTTGCGCTGAGAGTCGGCAAATGTGGCGAAACGGATGTTGATTGCATATTTGTTCGCGCTGACTTCCGGTACACAATCGTAGCTGTCCGCAAGTCTTAGTCTGAGCATCTGGGATAGCCGCCCGGCGAGCATTTGCTGGAATTTGCCATTTTCGGCGCGCTGCTTGGAAGTCTTTCCGCTCTCGCGCAGCAGCCGCAAAATGAGGTCGACGCCGATACGC
The DNA here is from genome assembly GCA_050050435.1 of Burkholderiales bacterium. Taxonomy (GTDB): domain Bacteria; phylum Pseudomonadota; class Gammaproteobacteria; order Burkholderiales; family Eutrophovitaceae; genus SG8-40. Next base: position 1,909 of record JASFUE010000074.1, read on the forward strand.
ATCGGTTCAAACGGAGATAGCCAGAGGTCCAGGTCGCGTCGGCGCTCCTCGGCCGGCAGGTGCATCCAGTGATGATACGAGGGCAGGTCAAACTCGCAGACGCCACCTGGGATGGCAGTACGCTGCCTGATTGCCATCAACCATTCATTCTCTCGCAGTTCCTGTCCGGTTTTGCCCGACGTTTTCAACAGACCGGAGATCGCCTGTTCAGTCTCCGCGATGATGGAAGCGAGTTTGCCTTGCTCGACCGAAGGATTGTTCTTCAGCGAATCGAGCTGGGTTTTCTTGCGTTCAAGTTCCTGAGAGAGCTCGGCTTTGAGATCTGCCCGGCCGGCCACATCAAGAATTTCGAACAACGAAAGGACCGCAACATGGTGATCCTGTGCTTCGTTCTTCGATTTGAAGTACCGCGCACGCTGGTAGAGACTCTCGACCCTGAGCAGCGTGCGCACTCGTTCATTTAGAGGAAACTCGTAGACGATCACGTCGATGAGGTGTCTGTCAGGGGATTACTGAGAAAGCGAATCCTAGTATTGCTGATTCAATGCCAAAAGAAAAGTCCATTGCGGACACATCTGACATGGTTACTCTATTTTTTGCGAGCCTCAGTAGGCGTTTGCGAGGCTCAGATAGTGTTGGTGCAGCTTCTGGACCTGGGAACGCAGCGCGGAAATCGCACCGTCATTGTGTATCACGTCATTCGCAACGGCAAGGCGCTCGCTGCGGCTGGCCTGGCTCGCGATGATCTCCCTGATCTGCTCCTGCTGTAATCCGCTGCGATGAGCCACACGCTCAATCTGCTGTTCTTCGGAGCAGTCAACGACCACGATCCGGTTTGCAAAACCATAGCCGCGCGATTCCACCAATAACGGAACGACGACGAGCGCGTAGGGTGCCGTTGATGCAGCAAGCCTGCGCTGTACTTCTGCCCGAATCAGCGGATGCAGAATATTCTGCAGTGTTTCTCTGGCTTGCGGATCGGAAAATACCAGTTCGCGCATGCGATCCCTGTTCAGGGAGCCGTCGCTGTCGATGATTTCGGGGCCAAACTTGTCTGCGATATCCCGAACGGCAGGTTGTGCCTTGCCGGTCAACGCACGTGCAATCTCATCGGTATCAATGATCTCGACACCGAATTCGGCAAACAGGTCGGAGATCGTGGTTTTGCCCGAGCCGATGCCGCCAGTCAGTGCGACCGCATAGACCATCGACTAGCGAAGCAATCCCAGATAGACACTGTTGAGGCGTTCACCCCACAGCATTGCAATCAAGCCGGCAATGGCGAGATAAGGCCCGAAAGGAATCGGCACATTGCGTCCATGTCGCCGGAACACAATCAGCGAAATGCCGATCACGGCGCCCACAAATGAAGAAAGCAGGATCACCAGTGGTAACAGCTTCCAGCCCAGCCAGGCACCAATCGCTGCGAGCAATTTGAAATCGCCAAAGCCCATACCCTCTTTGCCGGTGACGATCCTGAAAATCCAGTAAACCGACCATAGTGACAAATAGCCGGCAGCAGCGCCAGTGACAGCGGATGGCAGTGGAGTAAACGTTGCGCTGATATTCGACAGCAGACCGAGCCACAACAAAGGCAATGTAATGCTGTCTGGCAGCAGTTGCGTATCGATGTCAATCAGCGTCAAGGCGATCAGCGACCAGGCAAAAACAATTGCCGTAACGCCTGCCAGACCGAAACCGAAATGCCAGGCAACGTAACCGGTAACAACGCCGCTGATCGCTTCGATGATTGGGTAACGCGCACTGATCGGAGCTTCGCACTTGGCGCACTTTCCGCGCAGGAACAGGTAACTGACAACGGGAATGTTTTCCAGTGCCCGAATCTGGTGCCCGCACTTCGGGCATGTTGAACGTGGCAGGACCAGGCTGAAGTTTCGCGGCGTGTCGTTTTCGGCGCGCAATTTCGTTGCGCACTCCCCGAGCGACGCTTCCTCGAGAAGAGCGGCCGCCTGTTCGTTCCAGTCGCGCTGCATCATGCGGGGCAGGCGGAAGATGACGACGTTCAGAAAGCTGCCAACCATCAGGCCAATAACGACCGCGGTCGTTGTGAACGCGAAGGGGCTGTCTTGCAGCAAATTGATCAGATCAGTCATCGGCTGGGGGAATATACCAATTTGTCACGCGCCTGGTGGTGCCCGATACCGGATTCAAAAAAAACGCCCGAGCTCTCCCGGGCGTTTTGGTTGCGTGGCCAGGCTCAGACCGCTTGACCCATCTTGAAGATTGGCAGGTACATCGCGATCACCATACCGCCGATCAGAACGCCGAGTACGACCATGATCATCGGTTCCATCAAGCTCGATAGCGCATCAACCGCATCGTCCACTTCCCGTTCGAAGAAGTCGGCCACCTTGCCGAGCATCGCGTCAAGAGAACCCGACTCCTCACCGATGGATACCATTTGAATAACCATGTTTGGAAACACTTCACTGCCTTGCATCGCCACGGTCAGGCTCGTACCGGCACTGACTTCGGTCTGTATCTGCTTGGTTGCGACGTAATAAACATAGTTGCCCGATGCGCCGGCGACCGAATCGAGTGCTTCTACCAATGGCACGCCAGCGGCAAACATGGTCGACAGGGTCCGGGTCCAACGTGCAATCGTGGCTTTGCGGATGAGCTCGCCGAAAACAGGTATCTTGAGAAACATCCGGTCAAGTACCTGCTGCATCTTGACCGATCGTTTCCATGTATAGAAGAAGAACCACAAGCCGAATCCGACCCCGCCGAAAATGGCCCACCAATAGGCGACGAAGAAATCCGAGATCGCCATTACCAGTAGTGTGGGGGCGGGCAGGTCAGCGCCAAAGTTGGTGAACAGCTCCTTGAACGCCGGGATCACGAACAGCATGATGATCGCGGTAATGATGAACGCCACGACAATGATCGAAATCGGATAGAACAGCGCCGATTTGATCTTGCTCTTGATGGCAAGAATCTTTTCCTTGTAGGTCGCAAGGCGATCGAGCAGGCTGTCCAGAATACCGGCGGCCTCACCGGCGCCGACCAGGTTGCAATACAGTGCGTCGAAATAGAGCGGATACTTCTTGAACGACTCGCTCAGACTGGTGCCGGTTTCAACGTCGGACTTGATGTCCATGAGCAACTTGCCAACTGCGGGGTTGGCGTGCCCCTTGCCGACAATATCGAAGGCTTGCAGCAGCGGTACGCCCGATTTCATCATGGTTGCCATCTGCCGGGTAAAAAACGTGATGTCCTTGTCGGTAACCTTGCCGCCCACCCCGGCGCGTTGACGTCTTACCTTGGCCCGCGTAATGCCCTGGCGGCGTAACGTCGACAACACCACGTTCTGGCCGCCGGCACGCATATCGCCCTTGACGAGCTTGCCGGTCCGGTCGCGGCCTTCCCAAACGAAGGTGTATTCCTTAACCTGTTGTCCCCGTCGTGCTGCCGCGGTTGCTGATGCCATTCCGTTTCCTCTGAATGTTCTTGGCCAAGTCTTTGCGAGGCGTTATTGTCGCCAGGCGTTCTGTTGCAGAAGATGACCCGTTTTGTCAGGGCTATCTTTCCGGATTCGATCGTGCCGGCACTGCCTTGTCTGTGCCCGTGCCCATCGGGTGCTCATTTACGGCAGATGCCGCAGGCACCCGGACCTTCAGGGCGGGAAAGACCGGTTAACCGACGTCAGACCACGAAGCAATCTTCGTGCAAATTGGCGAGAAATCCGGTTTCGCGCCCGCTTTCCCCGAATTTCTTGCAAGAAATGAAGGAGTTGGCCTAACTATTTGTTTTCGCTAGGGGTTGTTTCCGGCGGCGGAAGCCGCACGGATTTGATGGAGCGGTGCTGGACTTGAAGAATTTCGACCGGGCAGCCTTCCACTTTCAGTGATGTGCCCGGTTCGGGGATCTCCTGCAGATGTTCCAGTAGCAGCCCGTTCAGGGTCTTGGGGCCGTCGACCGGAAATTCGTAACCAAGCTGGCGATTGAGATCGCGCAAAGAGGCGGCGCCGTCCACCACCACGCTGCCGTCTTCCAGACGCTTCCAGTCCGCCGCCTGCATGGGAGATTGCGTGGTGAACTCACCGATGATCTCTTCGAGAATGTCCTCGATTGTCACCAGCCCCATCAGGTCGCCATATTCATCAACGATCAGCGCAAACCGGTCCTGCTGGTCCTGGAAATTCTGCAACTGGGCGAGCAAGCCGGTTTCGATGGGCACGAAATACGGCGCTTTCATGATTTCCGTGATGGTATTTGCATCGATTTCAGTGCGGTCCGAAAGATTCAGAACCTTGCGGATGTGTACCACGCCAACGACATCGTCGAGCCGAGAGCGATAGACCGGGAGTCGCGTGTGGTTGCAGGTAGCGATTTCGCGACGGATTTCCTCGGGTGAAGCATCCAGATCGATACCTTCGATCTTGCTGCGTGGCGTCATCACGTCCTCGACCGTGATCGACTCCAGGTCGAACAGGTTCAGCAGCATGGTCTGGTGTTTTTGCGGCAGGAAATGACCGCCTTCCAGAACCAGGGTACGCAATTCTTCCGGGCTGAGCATGTGTGCTGACGCGCCAGCGGGCTTGAGCTTGAAGACGAGGAGCAGGCCATTGACAAACAGGTTTGCCACGACCACGACGGGATGCATCAGCGTCATCAGCGGCTTGAGGACCAGACTTGCCGGAAATGCGATCTTCTCCGGGTAGCTGGCGCCAAGAATCTTGGGCGTGATCTCGCTGAAGACCAGGAACACTGCTGTCACCGACAACGTCGCGATAGTCAGCGAGAGCTGGCTTTGGCCGAGCAGTCGAAACACGATGGTGGTGCCAAGTGCGGCGGCAGCCGTGTTGACGAGGTTGTTCCCAAGCAATATCGAACCAAGCAGGCGGTCTGTACGGTCGAGCAGATAAACCGTGCGTTTGGCACCACGGTTGCCCGTCTTTGCAAGATGCCGCAGTCGATAGCGGTTAAGCGCCATCATGCTGGTCTCGGAGCTGGAGAAAAAGGCAGACATGACGACCAGCACAACGAATACGATCAGTAGCGTACGCAGCGGGATTTCGGTCACGGGTTAAGGGCCTCGGCGGTCAGGTATTGCGCCAGTCCGGTGGTCTGGCTGAGCACATGACATTGGGTGCGACTGTCCATTGCAAACTCGCGGTGCAATCGAGCAGGACAATCGAGCGGTTCAATTGAACGGTGTAATTCAACGTTGCAAGACGATTTCAATCACGAATCGGCTGCCGATATAGGCCAGCACCAGCGCCATGAAGCCCGCGAGCGTCCACCTGACTGCCACGCGTCCGCGCCATCCATAAAGCCTGCGCCCGAGCAGCAGAGCGCCAAAAATGAACCATGAAACAAATCCGAAAACGGTCTTGTGCGTAAATGACAAGGGCTTGCCGAACAATTCTTCGGAGAAAAGCACGCCGGTTGCGAGTGTCAGTGTCAGGAAAACAAAACCGCTGCCGATAATCTTGAACAATACCGATTCCATGGATAGCAGCGGCGGCAAGCTCTGGGCGAACGACGGCACGTTGTGCGAATGCAGGTGCTTCTCGACGATGGCCATCAGGAGCACATGCAACGATGCGATCGTGAACAGGCTGTAGGCGAGCATCGCGATCAACAAGTGCGCCTTGAACACGAACAGCCCGGTGTTCTCCAGCGGATGCGTTGCCGGCGTGATTAGCGGCAGCCACAATAAAGCAGCGGCGGCCGGCAACACGACGGCGGTCAACGCTTCGAGGCGGTGGAAAAAGCTGGCAATCCAGTAGATGAGCACGGCAAGCGCCATGATGAGCGAGATGGAATTGCCTACGCCGAGGTACATCGCGCCGTTGCGAAACATTGACGACCCCAACAGGATGGCATGGATCAACAGTGGAACTGCCACCAGCATGTGGGCAATCCGCGCGCGTTCATGCACGGGTGCACCCGGGCCGCGCTGCAAGTCCTTCCATAGAAAGGCAGCAAGAGCCAGGTAGGCGAGGCTCGCGATCAGATGAAGTAGAATCGAACTCATTTGCGGCTGAAGCTCAGGCGCAGTCTACATCATCCCGTTCCCGTCAACATCCGTTGCCACAATATGCTTGAAGCGCTTACAGGCCGATTTTCCAATATCGTAAAGTCCCTCAAGGGGCAGGCGCGTCTGACCGATGCCAACGTCAAGGAGACGTTGCGTGATGTGCGCGTGGCGTTGCTGGAAGCCGACGTGGCCTTGCCGGTAGTCAAGGAATTCATCGAACGTGTCAGGGAAAAGGCACTCGGCGAAGAAGTTATTGGCAGCCTCACGCCGGGTCAGGCCTTTGTGGGCGTGGTGCAGGACGAGCTGACCGCCCTGATGGGTGAGCACAACGATGCGCTCGAACTCGCTGTCAGACCGCCGGCGGTAATTCTGATGGCGGGCTTGCAGGGATCAGGTAAAACCACCACCAGCGGCAAACTTGCCCGATTGCTCACCGCGGAAAAGAAAAAAGTCTTGCTGGTCAGCTGCGATGTCTACCGACCGGCCGCCATGGACCAACTCAACATGCTGGCGGCGCAATTAAACGTAGACAGTTATCCGGCCAGTCCCACGGACAAACCGAAATCGATCGCACTGGCTGCGCTTGACCACGCCAAGCGCCATTTCCACGATGTGGTGATTGTCGATACCGCCGGCCGGCTCGCGGTCGACGAGGAAATGATGCGCGAAATCCGCGAGTTGCACGAAGTGCTCGCGCCAACTGAAACACTGTTCGTCGTCGATGCCATGCAGGGCCAGGACGCGGTAAATGTGGCCAAGGCCTTTGGTGATGCCTTGCCCTTGACCGGGGTGATACTGACGAAAATGGACGGCGATGCCCGCGGTGGTGCGGCGCTTTCCGTACGCCATGTCACCGGTAAACCGATCAAGTTCGTCGGCACCGGCGAGAAACTCGATGGCATCGAACCGTTTTATCCGGATCGTCTGGCCGCACGTATTCTCGGCATGGGTGACGTGCTCTCGCTGGTCGATGAAGCACGGCGCAGCGTCGATATGGAGCAAGCTGAAAAGCTGGCCCGCAAGGTCAAATCGGGTAAGGGCTTTGATCTGGAGGACTTTCGTTCCCAGATGCTGCAGATGAAGAAGATGGGTGGTGTCGGCGCCATTATGGACAAGTTGCCGGCGCAATTTGCGCAGGCCGCCCAGGGCGCGTCGATGGATGAGCGGGTGATCAATCGCACGATCGGCATTATCGATTCGATGACGCTGCGCGAGCGCACCAAGCCGGACATCATCAAGGCCTCGCGCAAGCGGCGCATTGCCACCGGTTCCGGAGTCAGTGTGCAGGAAGTCAACCGCCTGCTGTCGCAATTCGCACAGATGCAGAAAATGATGAAAATGATGGGAAAAGGCGGATTGCAGAAAATGATGCGTGGCGCCCGCGGTATGTTTCCGGGAATGGGTTAGAGCCCGACGCGTGCAATGGCTAAAGAGGGCGTGCGCCGGCGTCAACTTTGAAGAATGGTCGGCATTGCGCGATGCCTTGCATTGTCATTTTGCGCCATCGCCAGGAACGCGCAGCCGCGGCCGGGGTCGTACCAACTTGTTGCATATGTGGCGCGCTGACAAGGCTGCCGGCTATTCCGATCTGTTCCGGAAGTGAGTAGACAATGAAGAAAAATCAGATTCTGTTTCAATTGCTTGTGCTTTTTTCGACGGCCTTGATGTTGCCGTCGGCATTTGCCATTGAAATGGACTACGAACGGGAAAATCGCTGGGCCGAGCAGATCCTGCCTTCGGTGCTGGTCGGCGATCCGGTGTGGATCGAGCAGGCAAATGGTCACAAGTTTCTGGGGCTGTACACCGAGGCCGAGAACCCGCGCGGCGCCATTATCGTCGGCCACGGACGTGGCTGGAACCCTGATTTCGAGCTCTATGGCATCCTGCGCATGAAGCTCGCCGACGCCGGTTACACGACGCTGGCGATCCAACTGCCGGTACTTGGCCCGGGCGCCAAGGTCGGTGATTACATCCCGACCTACGAAGATTCCTCGGAGCGCTATGACCTGGCTGCAAAGTATCTGCAGAAGAGGGGTTTCAACGATATTGCCATTGTCTCCCACAGCCTTGGCGCAACGATGGCCAACCAGTATCTCATCGACACCGAGGAAACACCGGTCAAGGCTTGGGTGTTCATAAGTATTATCAATGGCTTGCAGGAGATGTTCCGGATCAAGATTCCGGTCATGGACGTGTACGGCAGTGAGGACTGGGTGATTACCCAGGTTGGCGGCTACGAGCGAAAGCAGCAGATCATGAAAGTGTCGGGATCGCGCCAGGCGATTATCAAGGATGCCCCGCATTTCTTCGAAGGCAAGGAAGACGAGCTGACCCAGGTAATCGTTGATTTTCTCGATTCCGTATTCCACGGCAAAGCCCAAAGCGGCGATAAATAACCTTCCCGGGCGCCGGATCGGTCTTGCACAGGGCAGAAAAACAAGCGTAAAATCGCGCGCTTGGCTTTTCGGGGGTACCGCTACTGGTGCCCTTCCAATCAAGGTGAAATCAATGGTTGTTATAAGACTGGCACGCGGTGGTGCCAAAAAGCGGCCTTTTTACAGCATGGTGGTGACCGATTCGCGTAATGCGCGCGACGGACGCTTTATCGAGCGCGTCGGCTTTTACGATCCGAAAGCGCCCGAAGGCCGTGAGGGGCTGCGCGTAGATATGGAGCGGCTTGCCTACTGGCAGGGTAAAGGAGCGAAGCTCTCCGACACAGCGGCTCGCCTCGTCAAGCAATTTGGCAGCAAGGCCGCCTGACGAAATGATTGTCATGGGGCGTGTGAGCGCCCCGTTCGGTGTCAAAGGCTGGGTCAAGGTTCAGCCATTCACCGAACAGACCGACAGCCTGCTGCGCTACCCTGAGTGGTGGCTTTCCGAAGCGAGTGGATGGCGCAGCCGCGCTGTCGAGGAAAAAGCGGTACATGGCAGCGATCTTGTGGTGCGTTTTGCCGGAATCGAAGATCGTGACCGGGCTGCTGATCTGAAGGGGCGGGAAGTCGCAGTTCCGCGTGAACTGCTGCCTGGCACGGAAGAAGGTGAATTTTACTGGGCCGACCTGGTCGGCCTGGAGGTGGAAAATACGGCGGGCGAGTCGCTGGGACGCGTCCAGCGGTTGTTCGAATCCGGGGCGGCCCCGGTGCTGGTGGTGGTCGGTGAAACAGAGCGTCTGCTGCCGTTTGTGGATGCCGTGGTCAAGCGGGTCGATCTGGAAGCGGGAAAACTGCTTGTCGATTGGCAGCTTGATTACTAGAGGTGCGCGGACAATGAAGCGCTTCGACGTGGTAACGCTGTTTCCGGGCATGTTCGAGGCGCTGACCGAATTCGGCATCACGCAGCGGGCGCATGATCGCGGGCAGTTCGAGCTGGTGTTGTGGAACCCGCGGGACTTTGCCCAGAATGCCTACCGCAGTGTGGATGATCGGCCATATGGCGGTGGTCCGGGGATGGTGATGATGGCCGATCCCCTCAAAAAAGCGTTGCGCGCGGCAAAGTCGCGGCAGGGCAGCTGCGGAGTGAGGGCCAGCCGTACCGTATTTTTGTCGCCACAGGGCCGGGCGCTGGACCAGACGCTGGTCGAGGAACTGGCCCGGGAAGACGGCCTGGTGTTACTGGCCGGGCGCTACGAAGGAGTCGATGAACGGCTGATCGAGCTGGAAATCGACCTGGAAGTTTCGATCGGAGACTACGTGGTCTCCGGAGGCGAGTTGCCGGCAATGGTACTCATCGACAGTATCGTTCGGCGTATGCCGGGTGTGTTGAACGACGCGGATTCCGCGGTGGAAGAGTCGTTTGTTGAGGGGATGCTTGATTTTCCCCATTACACACGGCCGGAAGTGTTTGCGGGGCGGCAGGTGCCCCCGGCGTTGTTGTCCGGTAATCACGCGGACATCCAGCGCTGGCGGATGAAACAGGCCCTCGGAAGAACGTGGCGGCGCAGGCCCGACCTGCTCGCAAAGCTGCAGCTTGACGCCGAGCAGGTGCGGTTGCT
>JASFUE010000075.1:0-11889 GCA_050050435.1 Burkholderiales bacterium
GCCCACCAGTTCGTTGACTGTTTGCGCTTGATCAGTGACATGGTCGTAGAGAATCTGCGCCATTTCGCGCAATCCTTCGACGTCCTGCGCTTGCCGGATTGCCGCTCCGACCTGTTCCGGAGGGGGAGAAAGCGCGCCCACTTTCGGAAAAATCCAGACATCAGCAACCAGAATCGCCGCAACGAAGGTGGCATAGACAACCACCGCAATCGCATTGACCCATAACAACGGTTTCATTTTTGGCACCGGTCCCGGTATGGCCCCCGATCCACCTCGTCGTCTCTAGCTCTTCACTGCTTGCTGGATCTGGTCGAGCGCAGCCGGGTCTTCCAGCGTTGTCAGATCGCCCGGATCGCGCCCCTCAGCCAGTGCCTGAATGCTCCGCCGCAGCAATTTTCCGGAGCGCGTTTTCGGCAGGGCGGAAACAAAATACACCCGCCGCGGACGCGCAATTGCGCCCAGTTGCGCATCGACTTTCGCCATCACCTCTTTTTCCTGAGCTGCCTTCTGCTCCGCACTGCCAATGCTGGCACTGTCCTTGACCACAGCGAACGCCAGAGGCATCTGCCCCTTGAGCTGGTCGTTGACGCCGACCACCGCCACTTCGGCTACATTGGGGTGCGCCTGGACCGCCTCTTCGATTTCGCGGGTGCCCAGACGATGACCGGCAACATTGATCACGTCATCGGTGCGCCCGAGAATAAAGTAATAGCCATCCTCGTCGCGCAAACCCCAGTCAAACGTTGAATACACCAGCGTGGTACTGAAAGTGGAGAAATAGGTGTTGACGAAGCGCTCATCGTCCCCCCACACAGTGCTCATGCAGCCCGGTGGCAGCGGTGGAAAGATCGCCACCACACCCTTTTCGCCAACATCAGCTTCGCTTGCATCCGCCTCCCGCAACAACTTGAGATCGTAGCCGTAAGCCGGAAACGAAGGACTGCCAAACTTGATCGGAGTCTGTTCAACGCCGGGGGCGGAGGTGAGGATGGGCCAGCCGGTTTCAGTCTGCCAGTAGTGATCGATGACCGGTTTTGACAATGCCTCCGTGAGCCAGGTGTGAGTCGGCTCATCGAGTGGTTCGCCAGCGAGAAAGACGTGTTTGAGCGACGAAAGATCGTATTTCGTCATGAATTGCGGATCCTGCTTCTTGAGCACCCTTACCCCGGTAGGCGACGAGAACATGACGGCAACCTTGTAATCCTGGACGATTTTCCACCAGATTCCCGGATCGGGGCGAATCGGCACGCCCTCGTAGACAATCGTCGTCATGCCGCAGATCAACGGCGCGTAGACAATGTAAGAGTGTCCGACGACCCAGCCAATATCCGAAGTCGTAAACATGGTCTCGCCAGCGCCACCGCAATAGATATGCTTCATGGAAGCAGCCAGCGCCACCGCGTAACCACCGGTATCGCGCTGCACGCCCTTGGGTTTGCCGGTGGTTCCAGACGTATACAGAATGTAACTGGGTTCACTTGATTCCAGCCACGTGACCGGCACGTCCTCGTCCTTGTGCTGACTGGCCAGCCCGGCGTAATCAAGGTCGCGGCCTTTGATCAGCTTCATTTCCTTGTCGAGCCCGCGATTGACGATGACGACATTTTCCGGCGGCGTCTTCGACAATTGCATCGCTTCATCGACCAGATGCTTGTAGGGAATAACCCGGCCGGCACGCATTCCGGCATCCGCAGTGATCATCACTTTGGGCTGCGCGTCATCGATACGCAGCGCCAGACTCGCAGGAGCAAAGCCACCGAACACCACCGAGTGAATCGCACCCAGACGTGCACAAGCAAGCATCGCGAAAATCGCCTCGGGGATCATCGGCATGTAGATCAGTACCCGGTCCCCCTTTCCCACGCCAAGGCCGCGCAACACGGCTGCGCAGCGGACGACTTCGCGATGCAGGTCGGCATAGGTATAGGCCTTCTCCGCACCGGTTTCAGTCGAGATGTAGACCAACGCGTTCTGGCCTGCGCGCGCCGTCTGATGCCGATCGATAGCGTTGTGGCACAGATTGGTTTCGCCACCGACAAACCACCGCGCAAAAGGCGGTTTGTTGTACTCAAGCACCTGATCAAATGGCTTGTGCCAGTCGATCAGCGCCGCCTGCTCGGTCCAGAACGCATCACGATCGTCTATCGATCGCCGATAGAATTGCTCATAGATCTTTCCCTTCGCGATTTTCCCCATTACCCAGCTCCTCCCGCTTGTTCCGCGCTAGCCACCGATCTTGACGACGGTGCGACCCTTGACCTGCGCCTTGAGGATTTGGTCGAAGACGCCCGGCAGGTCGGTGAACCCGACCGTGGTGGCCATTTCATCCAGATGGCGCGGTTTCAGATCGCTTGCAAGCCGTTGCCAGACATGCTTCCGCACATCCATTTGTGCGTTTACCGAATCAACGCCCACCAGGCTGACGCCGCGCAGAATAAACGGCATTACCGTTGTCTTGAACTCGTGACTGGCGGCCAGGCCAATCGACGCCAGCGCGCCCGCGACTTTCATGGTGCTGGCAATCCACGCCAGCACATCGCCACCGAGGTTGTCCACCGCACCGGCCCAGGTTTCCTTGCCCAGTGGCCGGATTTTCGACAGATCCAGACTCGAGCGCAGCATCACTTCGGACGCCCCCAGTGTTTTCAGGTAGTCGCTTTGCGCTTCCTTGCCGGTCAAAGCCACCACGTGATAACCACTCGCAGCAAGGATATCCACCGCGATACTGCCAACACCGCCGGTCGCACCGGTGACGATCACCGGCCCGTTCTCCGGCTTCAGGCCTTCGTGCTCCATGCGCACGACCGCCAGTCCGGCGGTAAAACCGGCCGTACCAAGCGCCATTGAAGAAAACAGATCAAGGCCCGCCGGCATTGGCACCACCCAGTCGGCCGGCACGCGGCACAGCTCGGCGTAGCCACCATCGCGCGAGACGCCAATGTCGTAGCTGGTCGCAATGACTTCGTCACCGGGCTTGAAACGCGGATCGGCCGATTCCTGCACCGTTCCCGAAAGATCGATGCCCCCATTGCACGGAAAGCGCCGGATGATCTTGCCAGCGCCGGTCGCCGCCAATGCATCCTTAAAATTGACGCTCGAATAGGCAACCTTGATCACTACTTCACCGGGATCGAGTTCGTCGGGTTTCATATCGACAAAGCGGCTTGCCACCTTGCCGTCCTCGTCGAAAATCCGGTACGCCTTGAATGCAGTCATGCTCCTCCCCGTTCTGTTTTTCGTATATCGACTGGCCCGCCTGGTTGCCTGCCGGACTCATGGTGGAATGTTAATGGCCGAATGATACCCGTATCAGGCTGCCGGCCGAAGTTACACGGCCGCAGGGACCGGCTCATGGCAGATGCGCTTCACCAAGATACTTGCGCGTTTGCATCTCGATCAGACGCGAATGGGTACGATCAGTTTCGGCCGCGCCCAACGCGGCGGAGAATAACTCCCCCAGGTCGGCTTGCGCGGCAATGACCAGCTTTACCCGCCGGTCGTAGAACTCATCCACCAGCCAGGTGAGCCGTCGCCGCGCGTTGTCATTTGTCCTGTCAAAACGTGGGACACCGGATATCAATACCGTGTGGAAATTTTTGGAAATCTCGATGTAGTCATTCTTGCCGCGAGGGCCATCGCAGATATCGCGAAAGTCGAACCACACTACGCCCTTACTCAAGCGCCTGGTGCCAATATCGCGGCCCTCGATTTCGATACTGTGCGCACACTCGCCCGCATCGCCGGCCACGTCGCAAAAAGTTTTCAGCATTGCTTCTTCGGCCCGCGAGTCAACGAGTGGATGAAACACACCCGCTTTTTCCAGCGAAACGAGACGGTAATCGGTACCTGCGTCGACATTGACGACACTCATACTGTTCATGATCAGGTCGATTGCCGGCAGAAACTGCGCCCGTTGCAATCCATGCTCGTAGAGCGACCGTGGATGCCAGTTCGCCGTGGTTACCAGCACGACCCCATTGCCGAAAAGAGATTCAAGCAGCAAGCGCATGATCATCGCGTCTCCGATATCGGTGACGTGAAATTCGTCCAGACAAAGCAATTTACCCCGTGCGGCGAATTCCTCACCGACAGCACGCAACGGATTGGTCTGGCCCTGCAAGGCGCGCAATCGCTGGTGCACGCTGCGCATGAATCGATGGAAATGATGACGTTGCTTGCCATCGAGCGGGATCGCTTCGAAGAATGTGTCCATCAGAAAGGTTTTTCCACGCCCGACGCCGCCCCAGAAATAAACTCCGCGCACAGGCGGGGGACGTCTGAAAAAGCGCGTAATCGAGCGATCGTTTCGCTGCGCCCGGATCAACTCCTGATAGAGCCGGTCGAGTTCCCTGCTGGCGCGCAGTTGCGCTTCATCGAGTTGGTAACCATGGCTTTGCGCGGCCGCTTGCGCATGCGTGAGAAATGAATCGCGTTGCTTCATTTGCACACGCCCACCAGTCGGCACCCGGCACTAGAGACTGAGAAACCGCTTGTCGACTCCCAGCGCCGCTTCATGCACGGCTTCGGACAGAGACGGGTGCGCATGGACAATGCGTGCGATGTCTTCGGCGGTCGCCCCAAACTCCATCGCCACGACCGCTTCGGAGATCAGCTCCGATGCGAACGGGCCCAGAATATGAACGCCCAGAATACGGTCGGTATTGGCATCGGCCAGCATCTTTACAAAGCCGGCCGTCTCTCCAAGCGCACGGGCACGGCCACTGACGATGAAAGGGAATTGACCACTGCGATATTCCACTCCATCGGCCTTGAGCTGCTGCTCGGTGCGTCCAACCCAGGCGATCTCCGGGGAGGTGTAGATTACCCAGGGAATGTGGTCCAGATTGACGTGGCCATGCTGCCCGGCAATTGTTTCGGCGACCGCCACGCCCTCTTCCGACGACTTGTGCGCCAGCATCGGCCCCCGCACCACATCACCAACTGCATAGACGTTGGGCACGCCGGTTCTGTTACGCTCGTCGACCTCCACGAAACCACGTGCGTCGACCTTGACACCAACGCTGTCCAGCCCGAGCCCGTCCGTATTCGGCACGCGGCCAGCAGCCACGACCAGCCGGTCGAATTCCATCTTGTTGCTGGCGCCGTCGTGTTCGAACTGCACCGAGATCGCCTTCTTGCCAACCTTGACCGCACCGATTTTGCACTCCAGCCTGATATCCAGACCAACGCTCTTGGTGAAAATCCGCCACGCTTCTTTCGACACCCCTTCGTCGGCGGCGGCAAGAAAGTCCGGGAGCACTTCGAGTATGGTCACCTGTGAGCCGAGACGCTTCCAGACACTGCCCATTTCCAGGCCGATCACACCCGCCCCGATTACGCCCAACCTGGCTGGTACTTCGCTGAAAGCCAGTGCGCCAATGTTGTCGCAAATACGGTCATTGTCGACCTCGACGCCGGGAATGCGTCTCGGCAACGAACCCGTTGCGATGATGACATTACGCGCACTGATACTTTCGCTGCCCTGCTTGCCTTCGACTTCGATCTGGTAGAGCTCGCCGCCACCGGTCAGGCGCCCGTGCCCATGCATCGAAGTGACCTTGTTCTTCTTGAACAGCATACCGATGCCACCGGTGAATTGCTGCACGATCTTGTCCTTGCGCGCCAGCATGGTGGCGACATCAAGGGAAACATCCTGTACCTGGATGCCGTGTTCTCCGAATTTGTGCAATGCGCGCTCGTAGTTCTCGGACGATTCGAGCAACGCCTTGGAGGGAATACAGCCGACATTCAGACAAGTCCCGCCGAGACTCGGTTTGCCATCCGCCGATTCGAACTCGTCCACGCAGACCGTGTTCAGCCCCAGTTGCGCGGCCCGTATCGCCGCAATATAGCCGCCAGGACCAGCGCCGATCACCGCAACGTCAAAAGTCTTCGCCATGCAGAAAATATCCAGTCAGTCAGAGTCTCGCCGGTGGGTCACCGGCTGTCACGCACAAGTGGATGCCAACTCGATCCGGCCTCGTCACAAATCGAGCAACAAGGTCGCGGGGTCCTCCAGGGCATCCTTGATCGCCACCAGAAAGAGCACCGCTTCACGTCCATCGATCATGCGATGGTCGTATGACAGTGCCAGGTAATTCATTGGCCTGATAACGATTTCGCCGTTTTCGACCACCGGGCGTTCCTTGGTCGCATGCACGCCGAGGATCGCCGATTGCGGCGGGTTGATAATCGGCGTCGACAACATCGATCCGAACACTCCCCCATTGGAAATCGAGAACGTCCCGCCAGTCAGCTCTTCGATGGTCAGCTTTCCGTCCTGGGCGCGTTTTCCGAAATCGGCGATCTGCTTCTCGATGTCGCCAAAATTCATCTGGTCGGCATTGCGAACGATCGGCACGACCAGCCCTCTCGGACTGCCGACCGCGATACCGATATCGAAGTAACCGTGGTAGACGATGTCGCCACCGTCAATCGAAGCGTTTACCACCGGGTATTTTTTCAACGCTGCCACTGCCGCCTTGACGAAAAAGGACATGAAACCGAGTTTGACGCCATGTTCCTTCTCGAAGCGATCACGGTACTTGCGGCGCAGATCCATTACCGGCTGCATGTTCACTTCGTTGAAGGTTGTCAGAATGGCCGCATTCGATTGTGACTCGAGCAGGCGCTCGGCCACGCGTTTGCGCAACCGCGACATCGGCACCCGCTGTTCTGGACGTTCGCCGAGCAACTGGTCCAGATTGACCGGCGATGGTGCCCGGCTTGCCGGCTTTGCCTCTCCTTGTGGCGTCGGCGCCGGTGCGCTCTTGCCCGCCGCCAGCACGTCTTCCTTGGTTACCCGGCCGCCGCGCCCGGTCCCTTTAAGGGCGTCTACGTCCAGCCCCTTCTCCGCCGCGATCTTGCGTGCCGCCGGCATTACAACGACTTTCTCGGCGTCAGCCGCAGGCGCCGGCTGCTTCGGAGCCTGCTCTGCTTTCGCTGCTTCCTGAGGCTTCGCTGCTTCCTGAGGCTTCGTTGCTTCCTTGGGCTTCGCAGTGGATGCACCGGCCTCGGTATCGATCTCGGCGATCACTTCGTTGGCAACGACGGCTCCGCCATCGCCCTTGACGATTCTGGCAAGCACTCCGGAGTCCGGCGCGGGCAATTCGAGCACAACCTTGTCGGTTTCGATATCGATGAGGTTCTCGTCGCGTTTTACGAACTCACCCTCTTTCTTGTGCCATGACAACAACGTCGCTTCTGAAACCGATTCAGACAATGCCGGCACTTTGACTTGGACTAGCATGTTCGCTTTCCTGTTCTTCCTCTTTAACCGCGCTCAACCGCGTGCGGTATGAATAAAATCAACTGCCCGTACCGAGAGCCGCATCGATAACCGCTTTCTGCCGTTGATTGTGCAACGCTACGTAGCCGCCCGCCGGTGATGCGGATGAAGCACGCAACGCGTAACTCAGTTTCTGATGCGCCAGCAAATGGCGCTCGATATAGTGCTGGATGCGGTGCCATGCACCCTGATTGCCGGGCTCTTCCTGGCACCAGACGACCTCTTTGGCATCCTTGTAACGGGCAATTTCCTCCGTGAATGCTTCATGGGGAAACGGGTACAACTGCTCGAGGCGCACGATAGCGACATCGTCAATACCGCGTTCGCGGCGTGCCGCCGCAAGTTCAAAGTAGATCTTGCCGCTGCAGAACACCACCCGCCTGACCTTCGACGCATCGGTCAGCTCCGTGTCCGGTATCACGGTCTTGTATTCGCCCTCGGAAAGGTCCTCCAGGGACGAAATCGACTCCTTGTGGCGTAACAGGCTTTTCGGGCTGATGATGATCAATGGTTTGCGATACGGCCGTACCATCTGGCGCCGCAGCACGTGAAACATCTGCGCCGGTGTGGTCGGAATGCAGATCTGCATGTTGTAGTCCGCGCACAGTTGCAGATAGCGCTCAATACGCGCCGAGGAATGCTCCGGCCCCTGTCCTTCGTAACCATGTGGCAGCATCATCGCCAGGCCGCAGATTCGCCCCCATTTGACTTCACCAGAGGCGATGAACTGGTCGATCACCACTTGCGCGCCATTGGCAAAATCGCCGAACTGCGCTTCCCAGACCACGAGTTCATTCGGTTCGGCCGTTGCGTAGCCGTACTCGAAACCAAGCACCGCCTCTTCGGAGAGAATCGAATCGATCACCATGAAATCGGGTTGGCCGTCGACGATATGCCGTAGCGGAATGTATACGCCCTCTTCGCCTTTCTGGCGCTTCTGGTCATGTAATACCGCATGACGGTGAAAGAACGTGCCGCGTCCCGAGTCCTGGCCCGACAGCCGTACCGGGTAACCGTCCTTGAGCAAGGACGCGTAGGCCAGGTTTTCTGCCATGCCCCAGTCCAGCGGTATCTTGCCCTGGCCCATCGCCCGCCGGTCGGAAATGATCTTCTCCACACGCGAATGCAGCTCGAAACCCGGGGGAATCGCGGTCAGGCGCTCCGATAGCTTCTTCAGTTCATCCATCGGCAGCCCGGTGGATGCCTTGTAGGTCCACGGTATGTTCAGGAACGGTGCCCAGTTGACCGTGTACGGCGGCTTGAAATTCGACAGTATGGTCTTGTTGGTGTGATACCCCGCGTCCAGTGCTTCACGGTAGACGCGGATCATGTCATCCGCCTCGGTGTCATCGATGACACCTTGCTTCTGCAACTTCTCGGCGTACAGCTTGCGGGTACCTTCGTGCTTGCGCACGAGGTTGTACATCCACGGCTGCGTCACCATCGGCTCATCCTGTTCATTGTGGCCAAGACGCCGGAAGCAAACCAGATCGATAACAACATCCTTGCCGAATTCCATCCGGTAATCGAGTGCGATCTCGGTCACGAAAGCGACCGCTTCCGGATCGTCGCCATTGACGTGAAATACCGGTGCGTCGATCATCTTGGCGATATCGGTGCAATACAGCGTCGACCTGACGTCACGCACGTCGGAAGTCGTAAAGCCGATCTGGTTATTGACAATGATATGCACCGACCCGCCGGTACCGTAGCCACGTGTTTGCGACAGGTTCAGCGTCTCCATCACCACGCCCTGGCCGGCAAACGCGGCATCGCCGTGCAACAGAATCGGCATCACGTGTTTGCCGTCGCGGTCCTTGCGCCGGTGTTGCCTCGCCCGTACCGAACCTTCCACTACCGGATCGACGATTTCGAGATGGGACGGGTTAAACGCCAGCGACACGTGCATGGGCCCGCCCGGGGTCATCACATCGGAGGAAAATCCCTGGTGATATTTGACGTCTCCAGCCGGTAGTTGCTCCACCGGTTTGCCCTCGAATTCCGAGAACAGGTCCTTTGGCATCTTGCCAAGGGTATTGACCAGCACGTTGAGCCGGCCACGGTGTGCCATGCCGATGACCGCTTCCTGAACGCCGGCGGTACCCGCGCGCTGCAACAGGTGATCGAGCGCAACGATGACACTCTCTCCGCCTTCGAGCGAAAAGCGTTTCTGGCCGACGTATCGGGTATGCAGGTATTTTTCCAGGGTTTCGGCCGCAGTGACGCGCTCGAGCAGGTGAATCTTCATGTCGTTGGCGAAGCTGGGCTGCGAACGCGGCCCTTCCAGATGCGCCTGGATCCAGCGCTTTTGCTGTACATCACTGATGTACATGTATTCCGCACCGATGGAACCACAATAAGTCTCGCGCACCGCGCGCAGAATCTCGCGCAAGGTCATCTGTTCCGGACCAACCAGCGAACCGCTGTTGAACATCTGGTCCATGTCAGCGTCGCCAAGTCCATAGAAAGACGGATCGAGTTCCGGGATCACAGGCTTGTCGAAGCGCTTGAGCGGATCGACGTCGGCACTGCGAGCGCCAAGAAAGCGGTAGGCATTGATCATCTGCAATACCGATACCTGTTTCTTTTCCTGGTTAACCAGTTGGCTGCCGGCAACGCTCGCAGCTACGCCGCCCTTGTTCTTGGCAAGACGGATAAATGACTCGATGACGGGAGCATGGGCAACGTCGCGCCCGCCTTCTTCCTGCTGCAGCTGGTCAAAATACCGCCGCCATTCCGGAGCAACGGTCTCGGGATCGTCCAGATACGCTTCGTAGAGCTCTTCAACGAAGGGTGCATTCGAACCGAACAGGTACGAATTACCCATAAACTCTTTCATCATGACTTGATCTCCCGGCCCGTTTGGCCCTCTTCAGTCGCTGTCGTGATAACTTCTTTGCCGATCATTCTCAGCGCTGTGAAATCGGTACCACATCACGCTGCGCCGCACCGGTGTAGAGCTGCCGCGGGCGCCCGATCTTCTGCTCGGGGTCAACGATCATCTCGCTCCACTGAGCCAGCCACCCGACAGTTCTGGCCAGAGCAAAAATACAGGTGAACATGTTGTTGGGAATGCCCATCGCGCGCTGAACGATCCCGGAATAGAAGTCGACGTTCGGATACAGCTTTCGGTCGACGAAATACTGGTCCTCGAGAGCAATACGCTCGAGTTCCATAGCCAGCTTGAACAGCCGGTCATTTTCCAGCCCGAGTTCGCCCAGCACCTCGTGGCAGGTCTCGCGCATCAATTTCGCGCGCGGGTCATAGTTCTTGTAGACCCGGTGCCCGAATCCCATCAGGCGAAACCCCGAATCCTTGTCCTTAGCTTTCTTGATGTACTCGCCGACCTGCGATACGTCGCCGATCTCCTCCAGCATGTCGAGGCAGGCCTCGTTTGCACCACCGTGTGCCGGGCCCCACAGGCAGGCTATGCCCGCAGCGATACAGGCAAACGGGTTTGCGCCCGAAGAACCAGCCAGGCGCACAGTCGAGGTCGAAGCGTTCTGTTCGTGATCGGCATGGAGAATGAAAATCCGGTCTAGGGCCCGTACCAGTACGTCGTTGAGTTTGTATTCCTCGGCTGGCACCGCGAACAGCATGCGCATGAAATTGGCCGAGTAGGACAGCGAGTTGAGCGGATAGACGAACGGCTGCCCCATCGAATACTTGTAGGCCATTGCGGTCAGGGTCGGTATCTTCGCTATCAATCTGAAAGCGGAGATTTCGCGATGAGCCGGATCGTTGAGATCGAGCGAATCATGATAAAACGCAGACAGTGCACCAACCGTGCCAACCAGCACCGCCATCGGGTGTGCATCGCGCCGGAAGCCGCGGAAGAAGTTGTTGATCTGGTCATGCACCATGGTATGGCGCGTAACCGTGGTATCGAACTGGGCTTTCTGCTCGGCATTGGGCAGTTCCCCGTGCAGCAACAGATAGCAGACTTCCAGAAAATCACAATGCTCGGCGAGCTGCTCGATCGGGTAGCCACGATAGAGCAGGATGCCCGCGTCACCGTCAATGTAGGTAATCGATGAGCGGCAGCTGCCGGTGGACAGGAATCCGGGATCGTAGGTCACTTTCCCGGTGCCCCCCAGCATGGCACGGATATCTACCGCTTCCGGTCCGATGGTTCCGGAAAGCACTGGAAACTCGGCCCCGGTTGATCCGTCCGAAAACGACAGTGTTGCGGTCTTTTGTTTTCCCATAACGTGCTTTCTTCCCTTGATGGTTTCCAATTCTGTCTGGCAATTTCTGCCACTCAGCGCTCAATGCACATGGCATTGGGGCACCATGAACTCTTGATTCGGTCGTGTTACGCCCGGCAACAATCAGCGCAGCATTCCGACAACTTCCGCACAGTCGGCATCATTCGTTTCGGCTCGACCCATGATCAGGTCCCATAAATCATTATCGGGAAGATCCAGCAAACGGGTCAGAGCCCGCTTCTGATCGGAGTTCAATTGCTGGTAGCGGGCCTCGAGAAACCTGTCCAGCACCAGGTCCAGTTCCAGGAGCCCGCGTCTGCAATGCCAGCGAATGCGGTCATATTCGCTCATCGGTTCTCAAACTTGTTGGTTTCCTGGGCTTGCCGGTCCTCA
>JASFUE010000076.1:0-11774 GCA_050050435.1 Burkholderiales bacterium
GAAGCAGGGTTTCGCCCAGGAGTTCCATCCCTTCACCCGACTTCGCGGACAGCCAGACCGTCTCGACTTCGCCCTCGCTGACGACTTGCGGCTTTGCCATTGTTAGATCTATCTTATTGAATACAAGAACTTTTCTTGCGCCCTGGGCGAGCTGCATCGGGACCGTGGCAACCTCACCCCTATCCGCCTGTGTCGCGTCGCGCACTTCCAGCACGATATCCGCCTCGCCAATCTGCGCCAGGCTGCGCTCCACTCCGATACGCTCGACCGGATCATCACTGTGGCGCAGTCCCGCCGTGTCGATGACGTGTACCGGTAATCCGGACACAACCAGTTCACGCCGCAGAATGTCGCGAGTCGTCCCTGGCACTTCGGTGACGATGGCAACGTCCTCGTCGGCCAGCCTGTTCATCAAACTGGACTTGCCGACATTTGGTGCGCCGGTAAGTACGACCTGGATGCCCTCACGCAGCAGATTCCCCTGCACTGCCGAAGCGCTCAAAGACCCGAGCTCACGTCGCAGGGCATCGAGTTTTTCCACAACACCGTAGTGATCGATCAGTTCGACCTCTTCTTCTTCCGGGAAATCGAGCACCGTTTCGAACAGCGCCCTGATTTCGATCAGTTGGTCGCGAACCGCGCCGATGCGTTGCGAAAATTCTCCGGCCAGGGATCGTTGCGCACTGCGAACCGCATCTACCGAAGACGCGTCAATCAGATCGGCGACGCTCTCGGCCTGTGCCAGATCCATCTTATCGTTGAGAAATGCACGCTTGGTGAACTCGCCCGGTTCAGCGATACGCGCGCCGAGCTCAACGCAACGCCGCAGCAACATGCGCAACAACGCCACACCGCCATGCGCCTGCAGTTCAAGTACATCCTCACCGGTATAGGAACGCGGCCCCGCGAAGAAAATGGCAATACCGCGGTCGATCAGTGCGCCTCCGGCATCACGAAACTCACTAAGCGCCGCTTCGCGTTCAGCCGGCAATCGCCCCGTCAGCGCGACCGCAAGGCTCCGGGTTGCCGGCCCTGACACGCGGACGACGCCGATGCCGGCGCGCCCGTAGGCAGTCGCGACCGCCGCTATCGTCTCAGCGTTTGCCATTAGCGGGTTTGGAACGCTCGATCACCCGCGTGATGTGCCACTGCTGAAGGATGGACAGGATGTTGTTCACCAGCCAGTAAAGGACCAGGCCAGCGGGAAAGAAGAAAAAGAACACGCTGAACACCACCGGCATGATCTTCATGATCTTCGCCTGTACCGGATCAGGAGGGGTCGGGCTGAGCCACGACTGAACGATCATCGACAAGCCCATCAGCACTGGCAGCACATAGTAGGGATCGCGCGCCGACAAATCATGTATCCACCATATAAAAGGCGCATTGCGCAATTCCACGCTGGCAAGAAGCACCCAGTACAGCGAAATGAACACGGGGATCTGAACCAGGATCGGAAGACAACCACCAAGCGGATTGATCTTTTCCGTTTTATACAGCTCCATCATGGCCTGCTGCATGCGCTGCCGGTCGTCACCGTAGGTTTCCTTCAGCTGCTGCAGTTTCGGAGCGAGTACCCGCATCTTGGCCATCGATTTGTAACTCGCGGCCGACAGCGGATAGAAAATCAGCTTGATGATGACGGTCAGCAGGATAATTGCCACGCCCCAGTTGCCAACCCAGTTGTGAATGGCTGACAGGACCCAGAACAACGGCGCGGCGATGATCGTCAACCAGCCGTAATCAACCGTCAAATCGAGCCCGGGCGCGATCTCGGACAGAGTTTCCTGGGTTTGCGGACCGGCATACAAACGCGAACCAGTGGTTGCTGTCGCCCCCGGCGCAATTTCGCCCACCGCCTCGATCACGCCTACTGCGTACATCCCGTTATCCCGTGCCTTCGTGAAATACTCCCTCGGCTCTCCCTGCTGCGGCAACCAGGCGGCAAGAAAATAGTGCTGAACGAATGCGACCCATCCGTCTTCGGCTTTCTTCGGGTACTCCACCTTGCCCTTGTCCATGTCCTTGAAATCGATTTTCACGAACTTGGACTCATCGGTGTAAACCGCAGCACCGGTAAAGGTCCGCTGTAATTTCGAGTCGCCGGCCGCAGGCTTGCCATCGCGGAGAAACTGGAAATAAACGAATGGTGCAACCGACTGACCACTGTCGTTGGTGATCCGGTAGTCGACATCAATGAGATAGCTGTCGCGATGGAAAATATAGCGCTGTTCCACCTTATATCCGGTCAGGCCCGTGGCATGCAGGACCACTTCGAGCTTGTCCTGGCCGGGCGCGAGTTCGAACGAATCAGAATCGACCCGGTAGATCGTCGAATGATTAGGCAAACCATTGCCGATCAATCCACTTTGAGCGAGATAGGTATGGTCGCCCTCCCTCTCGAACAGCTTCATCGGCTGGCCGCGATTGACCTTGCTTTCGTGCTTGAACAGATCAAGTTCCTGCAGAACACCACCCCGCGTGCTGATTTGCGCTTGCAGCAGATCAGTACGTACCGTCACCACCCGGGCCGACTGTGCCGGCGCGGTGGGCACACTGACAGAAGGCGCCGGCGTGGCCTGGCTACCTTGACCGGCGTTGGTTACTTCCGTGACCTCGGGTACCACATTCTCCGCCCCGGGCGAGGGTACGGTTGTTGACGCAGTCGTTTGCCGTGGCGGTGGCTGTTGTGCCTTGAACCAGGCATCGGCCAGAAGAATGACCGAACCGGCGAAGACGATTGCGGCAATGATTCGCGCGTTATCCATTAGGACTTCTCTTGATTATTTTCTGATGAGCCGGCCATTGTATTGGCAGTGCCCGGCACAAGGTCGATTCCACCCGGATGCCAGGGATGACATTTCAGTGTGCGTTTGATTGCCAGCCAGCTACCCCTGATACTCCCGTGTTCGCTAATCGCAAGACGCGCGTACTCCGAACACGTCGGATAGAACCTGCACTGGTTACCCACCCAGGGAGACAGCAAATACTGATAGCCACGTATGGCCCAGACAAGAAGGTATTTCATGCTGCAGCCTGCTCAAGCAATTCGCTCAGTTCCGATCGAATCACTGCATTAGGATGGCGTCCGGGACTTGCCCGGTACCTGACAATGACGTCAACGCAGCCAAGCTGATGGCGACATTGGCGAAACGCCTCGCGAATAATACGCTTTAGCCGGGTCCGATCCACGGCGCGCGGCACCTGGTGCCGGCCAATGACAATTCCCAACCGGGCGCCACTTCGGACAGACCCGCCGGGTCGGGTCAACAGAAGAAGGTGTTTGCTTCGATACCGCCCCTGAAAGGCGCCGGTAAACTGCGCGGCGCCCCGCAACCGTGTCGTTCGGGGAAGCGTCGCGCGGATTTCGTTCACACGCTCAGGCGGGCCCGCCCCTTCGCACGCCGGGCATTGATGACAGCTCTGCCACCACGGGTGCGCATGCGCACAAGAAAGCCGTGACGACGTTGCCGCCTCGTTTTCGAAGGCTGGTAGGTGCGCTTCATAGTTGGTCTCCAATACTGTCTTTGAAAAAGCCCGCTATTACACTGATTTGCTGACCGTATGTCAATGCTCGAATGTCTTTCGTGTCTGTGGATAACTTTACGCGAGACTGTTAGAATCCGCCTTCCTTTCCTCGCTGCTGCTGCGGTTCGCAGATCGCTCGGTCTTGACGTCTAACAACACACGCATAAATGGACAGTTTCTGGACACATTGTCTTCGCCACTTTCAGTCGGCGATACCGGCCCAGCAATTCAAGACATGGATTCAGCCGCTTAACGCTGAATTCGACGGAAATACAATTCACATTGCCGCACCGAACCGCTTCGTGCTCGAGTGGGTCAGAGACAAATACCTGGGCGACATCCAGCGCCTGTCGTCCGAGTTTCTGGACAAGAACGTTGGCGTGAACATGACCTTGACCGCGCGCCAGTCCCAACCGCCAGCGCCGACAGCACCGGTAGAAGCTACTGCCAGTCCGGCCCCCAAAGCCAGAGATCGTGAAAACAGCCGCCTCAATCCGCTGTTTACGTTCGACACCTTCGTAACGGGCAAGGCCAACCAGCTCGCCCGCGCCGCTGCACTACAAGTCGCCGAACACCTTGGCACGGCCTATAACCCATTGTTCGTCTACGGTGGGGTCGGCCTCGGCAAGACTCACCTGATCCAGGCCATCGGCAATGCTGTTCGTGAACGACAGCCAGATGCAAAGATTCGCTATTCCCATGCCGAACAATACGTCTCCGACGTTGTACGCGCTTACCAACACAAAGCCTTTGACGGGTTCAAGAAGTTTTACCATTCGCTCGACTTGCTGCTGATAGACGACATCCAGTTCTTCAGCCGGAAGAATCGCACCCAGGAAGAATTCTTTTACCTGTTCAACGCGCTCACCGAAGCACATCGCCAGGTCATCATCACCTGCGATACCTATCCGAAGGAAATCTCAGGCATGGAAGATCGCCTGGTTTCCCGTTTTGGCTGGGGCCTGACAGTCGCGATCGAGCCACCCGAACTGGAAATGCGTGTCGCCATCCTTCTCAAGAAAGGCGAAATGGAGCGCATGGATCTGCCCGAGGATGTGGCCTTCTTCATTGCCAACCACATCCAGTCGAATGTGCGTGAACTGGAAGGTGCACTCAAGCGCATTCTCGCCTACGCGCGCTTTAGCAATGCGCCGATCACGGTCGAACTCGCTCGCGAAGCGCTCAAGGATTTGCTGGCTGTGCAGACGCGGCAAATTTCGCTCGAGAACATTCAGAAGTGCGTCGCCGATTACTACAAGATCAAAGTCTCGGAGATGTACTCGAAGAAACGGTCCCGAACCGTGGCGCGGCCGAGACAGGTCGCAATGGCACTGGCCAAGGAGCTAACTTCGATGAGCCTGCCGGATATTGGTGACGCTTTTGGCGGTCGTGATCACACCACCGTATTACACGCCTGTCGCAAAATCACGGAGCTGCGCTCGACCAACGCCGATATCAGCCGCGACTTTGATTCATTGCTACAGACACTACGCGGTTGATCGTATGACCTGACACCGAAAGAAAAAATGTGGATAACCCGTGTATGAAATGTTGAGAAACGGCTCGACCCCGGGCAGTCACAATTTCATCCACAATCTGTCCACTGGCTCTACAACACTAAACTCGGCCGTTGTACAAGCCAGTTCAAGCATAAATTCAACACGTTGAGTGACATATACATAACCGGGCCGCGACTCTATTATTGCTATTAGATTTATATATGAAACTACTAAATATTGACCGCGACACTTTGCTGAAACCGCTACAGGCAGTATCCGGCATTGTCGAACGTCGCCATACGTTACCGATCCTTTCAAATGTATTGCTCGAAACAGCGGACTCGGAACTGAAGCTGCTGGCAACCGATCTCGAAATCCAGGTCGCGACCAGCGCACAGCTGAGCAAGAAAGCCAACTCGCAATCGATCACCGTTTCCGCACGCAAACTGCAGGACATTCTCCGCTCGCTGCCGGAAGCAACCAGCGTGTCGCTCGAAACCCAGGAAAGCAAGCTCGTACTCAGGGCTGGCAAGAGTCGGTTTAATCTTCAGACATTGCCCGCGGAAGACTTTCCCAGGTTGGCAGAAGGTGGCGGCGAAGCCACAGCGGTCAGGGTGTCGCAAAAGGAGCTCAAGCGCATGCTTCAGCTGGTCCAGTACGCAATGGCCCAGCAGGATATCCGCTATTATCTCAATGGATTGCTGATGCTAGTCGATACCGACAAGCTGACTCTTGTGGCTACGGATGGCCATCGGTTGGCTTACATATCAACAGCACTCGAAGGCACTCCGACGCGAGTCGAAGCGATTCTGCCAAGGAAAGCGGTACTGGAGCTGGTCAAGTTGCTCACTGAAAGCGATGACGAGGTCGAACTGCAGATCCAGCAGAACCAGGTCAGGAGCCGTTTCGGCGATGTAGACCTGCTCTCCAAGGTCGTTGACGGCAAGTTTCCCGATTTCACACGGGTGATTCCGGCTAACCCGCCGGGTCGGTTCGAGATTTCGCGAACAGGACTTCAGCAGGCACTGCAGCGCGCATCAATTCTGTCGAATGAAAAATTCAGAGGCGTGCGCTGGGTACTAACCAAGGACTTGTTGCGGATTGTATGTACCAATGCGGAACAGGAGGAAGCCGAGGAGGAACTCGAAGTCGAATACGATGGGGAGCCGCTGGATATCGGCTTCAACGTAACCTATTTGCTTGACGTATTGAACAACCTGTCTGCTGACGAGGTCGAGTGTGCACTTGGCGACGCGAACAGCAGCATGTTGATAACCGTACCCAACGACAAGAATTTCAAGTACGTCGTCATGCCCATGCGAATCTGACGACGACTGAAGAGCAAACCATATGCAAGAAAGTAATGACTACAACGCTGGAAGTATCCGGGTACTGAAAGGTCTGGAAGCCGTTCGCAAGCGGCCAGGCATGTACATCGGAGACACCAGCGATGGCACTGGCCTTCATCACATGGTGTTCGAAGTAGTTGATAATTCGATCGACGAGGCGCTGGCCGGGCAGTGTGACGAGATCAAGATCGTCATCCACATCGATGGATCGATCAGCGTGCAAGACAATGGCCGGGGTATTCCAACCGATATTCATCCAGACGATGAAGAAGGTCGATCGACGCCGGAAATTGTCATGACGGTATTGCATGCCGGCGGCAAGTTCGACAGCAATTCCTACAAGATTTCGGGTGGTTTGCACGGAGTGGGCGTGTCCGTGGTGAATGCCTTGTCAGAATGGCTGAAACTCACCATCCGGCGCGATGGGAAGGTCTACACCATGGAGTTTCGTGATGGTGTTCCGACCGGGCCCTTGAAGGAGACCGGTACTACCGAGCGCCGAGGCACCGAAATCCATTTCCTTCCAAGTGCCGACGTATTCGAGAACATGGAATTTCATTACGATATTCTCGCACGGCGCTTGCGCGAGCTATCGTTCCTCAATAACGGTGTGCGAATCGAACTCGAGGACCAGGTTGCGGGCAAAGACGAGATTTTCCAGTTCGATGGTGGTGTAAAGGGATTTGTCGAATACATCAATCGATCGAAGAACGTACTGCATCCCAATATCTTTCACACCGTTTATGAGGAGAACGGGATCATTGCGGAAATCGCGATGCAGTGGAACGACTCATATCAGGAGCAGGTCCTCTGTTTTACCAACAATATTCCGCAGCGCGATGGCGGAACTCACCTGACCGCACTGCGCAGCGCGATGACGCGCACCCTCAACCAGTACATTGAATCCAATGAGCTGGCAAAAAAGGCCAAGGTCGAAACGAGTGGCGATGACATGCGTGAGGGGTTGACCTGCATACTGTCGGTCAAGCTGCCGGATCCGAAGTTTTCATCGCAGACCAAGGACAAACTGGTTTCATCGGAAGTCCGGCCCGTCGTGGAAGACGCGATATCGAAGGACCTGTCGGCGTGGTTGCTCGAGAAGCCTAACGACGCCAAGATCATCGTATCGAAAATTATTGAGGCTGCGCGTGCTCGTGAAGCCGCGCGCAAGGCTCGGGAGATGACGCGTCGAAAAGGCGTGCTCGACGGTTTCGGTTTGCCTGGAAAACTGGCCGACTGCCAGGAAAAGGATCCGAGCAAATGCGAACTCTACCTGGTTGAGGGTGATTCAGCCGGTGGTTCGGCCAAGCAGGGACGGGACCGAAAGTTTCAGGCAATCCTGCCGCTGAAGGGAAAGATTCTCAACGTGGAAAAAGCACGGTTCGAGAAACTGGTCTCCTCTCAGGAAATTGCCGCGCTGATTACGGCATTGGGCACCGGCATCGGCAAGGAAGAATACAAACCCGAGAAACTTCGCTACCACCGCATCATCATTATGACGGATGCCGATGTCGATGGCTCGCACATCCGGACCTTGTTGTTGACCTTCTTCTATCGGCAGATGCCGGAGTTGGTTGAGCGTGGCCACGTGTTCATTGCGCAACCGCCGTTGTACAAGGTCAAGCATGGCAAAGAGGAGCGCTATCTCAAGGACGACCACGAGTTGAAGGAATATCTGCTGCGAATCGCTTTACGGGATGCCGAACTGATTCCGGGCGAAGGCCGGCCGCCTCTGGCGCAGGAAGCGCTCGAGCAGGTGGCACGGTCTTACATTCTTGCAGAAGCGGTCATCGAACGGGTTGGCAAACGGATTGATCCCTCGGTTTTGTATGCCCTGCTCAAGGATCCGTCAGTCAGCCTCGAAGACGAGGCGGCCGCCGCGGAGTCGGCCAGAAAACTGATGCAGATCTGCGCGAACGACCAGTTACAGATCGAGCCCCAATTCGACCAGAAAAATGAAGCCCATTTTCTGCTGATCAAGCGTACTCACCATGGCAACGTGCGCTTGTCCTACCTGGACAAGGACTTTCTCGAAAGCGGCGACTATGCGCAGATCAGGCAGACCGCCGAAGTGCTGCAGGGATTATTGACCAGTGGCGCAGTCGTCAGACGCAAGGAACACGAGCGCTCCATCACCGAGTTCCGGCAGGCACTGGACTGGTTGCTTGAAGAGACCAAGAAAGGCGTGGCGGTTCAGCGCTACAAGGGTCTGGGAGAGATGAACCCGGATCAGCTCTGGGAAACTACAATGGACCCGTCTACACGGCGCTTGCTCAAGACGCAGATCGAGGATGTCATCGCGGCAGATGAAATTTTCACGACGCTGATGGGCGACCTGGTGGAGCCGCGGCGTGCTTTCATCGAAACCAATGCGCTCGGTGTACGCAACCTGGATGTTTGAGCTGGTTCGTTCCCCGGCCTGATCTGTAATTTACCCTGATTCAAATGTGCGCCCGGTTCAAATACTGAACCGGGCCGCCGCTTCTCACCGATCAGGTCGATTTGCGACGCGGTTTTGTTTTTTTCTTTGCGGCCGCAGCTCTGCTCGTCGATGTGCCACGACCCGAAGTTGCGCGCCCCGCCGTCTTGCGTGGTTTGGTTGTAGTGCGCGAAGTCTTTTTCTTGCTTTTGGCCTTGCCGGCCTTTTCAGCGATCAGTTCGACGGCTTCTTCGACGGTAATCTTTTCCGGGTCTATTGATTCCGGAATGGTCACATTGGTGGACCCGTACTTCAGGTAAGGTCCGTAGCGGCCCGAATGTACGGTGATTGCCTTTTCGTCGTCGGGATGATTGCCCAGCTTGCGTCCGCCACCGGTGCGGGTTTTCGCCTGCGCCAGTAATTCAACCGCGCGATCGAGTTTGATATCGTAGACGCTGTCGGTCTTGGGAATCGATTTGAACCCGCCGTCATGCTTGATGTATGGACCGAAGCGACCGATGTTTACTTCCACCGGTTTGCCCGTCTCGGGGTGATTTCCAAGCTGGCGCGGTAATGACAATGCCTTGAGCGCAATTTGCAGCGCTTCCGCCGTTGCCTCCGACGGCAACGGAACACCTTTTGGCCAGGCGGCGCGTTTCGGTTTTTCCTTTGTCCCCGGTTCGGGTGTTTCACCAATCTGTACATAGGGTCCATAGGGACCGGTCAGCAGATAAATCGTCTTGCTGGTTGGTTTGTGGGTTCCCAGGGCCAATGGCTCTTTGCGAACCGGACCTGATCCAAAAGGTTCGGTGTAATCGCAGTCCGGATACGCGCTGCAGCCAACGAAGAGCCCGCGACTGCTGTTTTGCAGGAGTACGACGCTATTGCATTTCGGGCATAGTTCCGGGCGTTGCGTCTCCTGCCATTCGGGGTCAAGGAAACCGCGCGAGTAAGCCTCCCAGCTGCGAACGCGAGGATCTGCCTCAGGCAGCGGGATACCCCTGCTGATCGTATCCTTGTGACTCAGGTCGCTCGCAAACGTGGCCCAGAACTCCTCCATGACCGACACCCAGTCCATTTCGCCATTGGAGATCTCGTCCAGCTCCGCTTCCAGATTCGCGGTAAACCCGTAATCGAGATAGTGGTTGAAATGCGAAGTGAGGAAGCCATTAACCAACCGGCCGACGTCGGTTGGCAGAAACCGTTTCTTTTCCAGCACTGCGTAACCGCGATCCTGCAAAGTTGAAATAATGTTCGCGTAGGTCGACGGGCGGCCAATGCCAAACTCTTCGAGCG
Source organism: Burkholderiales bacterium (assembly GCA_050050435.1). Classification (GTDB taxonomy): domain Bacteria; phylum Pseudomonadota; class Gammaproteobacteria; order Burkholderiales; family Eutrophovitaceae; genus SG8-40. Next base: position 10,092 of record JASFUE010000076.1, read on the forward strand.
TCTTAACCAGACTGGCTTCGGTGTAGCGCGGCGGCGGCTGAGTGAAGTGCTGCTCGCCGTAGAGTTTCTTGATCGGCAACTTGTCATCGACTTCGAGCGCCGGCAATTTGGCGTCTTCTTCCTGCTCGGTGTCATCGGCACCTTCGGTATACACGGCAATGAATCCGGGAAACACGAGAATCTGGCCGCTTGCCCTGAACAAGGTCTCCTTTCCTCCCGCTTCCAGGTCAACACTGGTGGTATCGAAGCGCGCTGGTGCCATCTGGCTCGCCAGGGTTCGCTTCCAGATCATTTCATACAGCGCTGCCTGATCCGGACGCAGGTACTTCTTGACCGATGCCGGTGTGCGACTGATCGAGGTCGGCCGGATTGCCTCGTGTGCTTCCTGCGCATTCTTGGAACGGTTGCGAAAGGTTACCGGCGATTTCGGCAGATATTCCGCATCGAAATTCTTTCCGATGTAGGTGCGAATTTCCTGCACTGCTTCCTTGGCAAGCGCTACCGAGTCTGTTCGCATGTAGGTGATCAGACCAACCGTCGAACCGCCGATGTCGACACCTTCGTACAGCTGCTGCGCCGTACTCATGGTGGTACGCGAGGTCATTCCCAACTTGCGTACCGCCTCTTGCTGCAGTGTAGAAGTAATAAACGGTGCCGCCGCCTGGCGTGTGCGCGGCTTGCGCTCAACACGAACGACCTTGATCGAGCCTTTTGCGCCCTTTTCAATCTGCGCAACGGCCTTCTTCTGTGCGGCTTCGCTGTCAAAAGTGAACTGTTCGACTTTTTTGCCCCGGTATTGCAACAAGCGGGCACTGAAGGATTGCTTGCCTTTTATCGAGTCAAGGTGAATGGTCCAGTATTCGCGGCTGTCGAAATTCTCGATTTCCTGCTCGCGCTCGACAATCAACCGTAATGCCGGGCTTTGTACGCGACCAGCCGAGAGGCTGCGACCGATCTTCTTCCACAGAATCGGTGACAGGTTGAAACCGACGAGGTGGTCCAGGGCGCGGCGCGCTTGCTGGGCGTTGACCAGCGGCATGGAAATCTCGCGCGGATTCTGCACCGCTTCCTTGACCGCGGACTCGGTAATTTCGTAGAACACGACCCGGTGCAGGTTACGGTTCTTTAGCAGCTTCCGGTCGCGCAAGATCTCTGACAGATGCCATGCGATCGCTTCGCCTTCGCGGTCCGGGTCAGTGGCGAGATAGATATCTTTCGCTTTGGCGACCGCCTTGGCGATACTGTCCACGTGTTTCTTGTTGCGTTCGACCAGCGCGTAGCGCATGCGGAAATCGCTCTGCGGGTCGACAGCGCCCTCCTTCGCCTCCAGGTCGCGCACGTGCCCGTAGGAGGCAAGGATATCGAAGCCCCGGCCAAGATACTTTTTCAGAGTCTTTGCCTTTGACGGCGACTCAACGATAAGAAGATTTTGCGACATTCACGCGTTGCCGAGAAAAAGAGGGCGTGATGATAAGAAGATGCTGGGCCCGGGGCAAGCAATTGCTGGACCCAACGGGAAATATTTACTGTGGGTTACTGAAGTCGCGGCTGGCCAGAAGCTCCAGCACCAGGCTGTCTACCGACTGTTGCTGGTTCCACAATACCATCAGCACGATCAGTTTTATCTTTTCGAGATCAACGCCAGGTTCGTCCAGAGCCACCACGCGCTCGATGATCAGTTCC
>JASFUE010000077.1:0-11659 GCA_050050435.1 Burkholderiales bacterium
TGTGAGAGGCCGGTTCTGCGCAATACCGGTTGTGCACCATGCGCCATCGAGAATTTCCGGCGTCAGACCGGATCGAAGGGGGGAGGAAGAAAAACAAGATGAAAATTGCCATCGTAGGATGCGGTGCAATGGGCAGCGTCTATGCCGCACTGCTCGCTGACGCCGGACACGAAGTCTGGGCTATTGATTCATGGCAGGCACACGTTGATGCCATGCGCGACAAGGGCCTGCATCTGGAAGGCGCGTCAGGCGACCGGACCGTCAAGTTACACGCAAGCAGTAACGCCGCCGAAGCCGGGCCTTGCGACCTGGTGATCATCGCCACCAAGGCGATGCACGTCGAACAGGCCGCAGCCGCCGCAAAACCAATCGTCGGCGAAAAGACGCTGGTTTTGTCGATCCAGAACGGACTGGGTGGACCGGATACCGCGGCCCGGGTCCTTGGCAAGGAACGCGTGATGGTTGGCGTCGTGGGCGGATTCGGCGCCTCGATGCGTGGCCCCGGACATGCACATCACAACGGCTGGGAACTGGTACGTCTCGGTGAGTTTTCCGGGCCGGTTACGCCAAGGCTGGAACAGGTTGCCGAAGTGTGGCGCTCGGGTGGCTTCCGGGTAAAGTGTTTCGATGACATCGACCAACTGATCTGGGAAAAACTGATCTGCAATGTCTGCTTTTCCGGCACTTGCACCATGACCGGGCTGACCGTAGGCCAGGTCATGGAAGACGTGGACGCCTGGCAGTGTGCATCGGGATGCGCGCTAGAAGCCTACAACGTGGCGCGCGCACGCAACATTCACGTCGACATCGACGATCCGGTTGCCTATGTGCGTAACTTCGGCTCAAAAATTCCCAACGCGCGTCCGTCCATGCTGCTCGATCACCTGGCCGGGCGCATGTCCGAGATCGATGCGATCAATGGCGCGATCCCGCCTGCAGCACAGTCGCTCGACGTGGCTGCGCCCTTCAATACCGTGATCAGCGCACTGGTACGCAACAAGGAAAGACAAATGGGTGTTCGCAAATAAGCTGGCTGGCGGATGCAAAGAGGGAAATCGAGGAGATCATGATGGAAGAGTTCAAGATGTACATCGACGGCAAGTTCGTCGACGCCGCAAGCGGCAAGTGGTTTGACAGCTACTATCCATTCACCGGAAAAGTCTGGGCGCAGGTTGCCGAGGGCGGCGCCGAGGATGTCGATCGGGCGGTCAAAGCCGCACATCGCGCGTTCACGCAAGGAGAATGGCCGGAACTCACAGCGAGTCAGCGCGGCATGCTGGTGCACCGCCTGGGCGATCTCGTGGCACGTGATGCGAAGAAACTGGCCGAGTATGAAGTGAAGGATAACGGCAAGCTGATCGCCGAGATGCAGGGCCAGCTCAACTATATCCCGCAATGGTTTTACTACTATGGCGGACTCGCCGACAAGATTCAGGGTGCGGTGATTCCGCTCGACAAGAAAGGCTACTTCAACTACACACGCCACGAACCGCTGGGTGTAGTCGCGGCGATTACCGCGTGGAATTCGCCGCTGCTGCTACTCGCGTGGAAACTGGCGCCGGCACTCGCTGCCGGTTGTACCGTGGTCATCAAACCTTCCGAGTTCACGTCAGCTTCGACACTGGAATTCGTCAAGCTGGTCAAGGAAGCCGGATTCCCGGATGGTGTTGTCAACGTGGTCACCGGCTTCGGCCGCGACGTGGGCGTGCCACTGACAACGCATCCGCTGGTACGCAAAGTCGCTTTTACAGGCTCGGACACCACAGGGCGCGCGATCAACGAAGCTGCTGCAAAAACATTCAAGCGCGTCACGCTGGAACTGGGCGGCAAGTCGCCGAACATCGTTTTTGACGACGCCAATCTCGATGACGCGGTTAATGGCGCCGTGTCCGGCATTTTCGCAGCAACCGGCCAGACCTGCATCGCAGGATCGCGGCTGCTGCTTCAGGAAAGCATTCATGACGCATTCATGGACAAACTGCTCGCGCTGGCGAAGACAGCGCGAATGGGAGACCCGATGAGTTTCGATACCCAGGTCGGCCCCATCACCACGCGACCCCAGTACGACAAGGTTCTCGGTTATATCGACGTCGCCAAGAAGGAAGGCGCGAAACTGGCTATGGGCGGCGGACCGGCGACGCGCCCGGAATGCGGTGAAGGCTGGTTTGTCGAGCCAACGGTGTTTACCGACGTCACCAACCAGATGCGCATTGCGCAGGAGGAAGTGTTCGGCCCGGTGCTGTCGGTAATTAAATTCAAGACCGAAGAAGAAGCGGCAAAGATTGCCAATGATGTGCGCTTTGGATTGGGCTCCGGCGTCTGGACCAGCGACATCGGCCGCGCCATTCGCATGTCGGAGCGCATTGAAGCCGGAACCGTCTGGGTAAATACCTACCGTGCGGTGAGCTATATGTCGCCGTTTGGCGGTTACAAGGACTCCGGACTGGGCCGCGAAAGCGGAATCGAATCTATTCACGAATACCTGCAGGTCAAGAGCGTATGGATCAATACCGGCGCGAAAACTGGCAACCCGTTCGTCCTGCGCTAATTGTGCTGCGTTCCGCGCAAATTGAAATCAGGGTCTCAGAAATAGTACTGACGAAATACGGAAAGGAATAAAACATGAAAGGCGTCGTCTTCCCCGGCAACCGCCAACTCGAGATTCTCGATTTTCCCGATCCAACACCGGGTCCGGGCGAAGTCGTGCTGGAAATCAAGGCATCCGGCATGTGCGGCAGCGACCTGAAGTTCTATCGCCCGGTCGGCGGCGCTTCCGCGCTCGGACTGGGTGATCTCAGCGGACCGATCATCGCCGGTCACGAACCCTGCGGCGTTGTCGCCGCCGTCGGCCCGAATGTTCCGGAAAATCAGGCCAAAGTCGGTATGCGGGTGATGCAACACCACTATCGCGGTTGTGGTGTCTGCGAGCACTGCTCCACCGGCTGGATGCAGTTGTGCGTGGAAGGCGTAAAGGAAGTCTATGGTGCAACGGGTCACGGCGCCCACGCAAAATACATGAAATGCCCGGCGCGCACATTGGTACCGTTACCGGATGAACTGTCATACGAAGCTGGCGCCGCCATTTCCTGCGGAACCGGAACCGCATGGGGTGCGCTACACCGGCTCGACTTGCAGGGCGACCAGACCATTGCCGTGTTCGGACAAGGTCCGGTCGGACTTTCGGCGACACTGCTGGCTGCGGAAATGGGTGCACGCGTAATCGCACTCGATACCGAGGAACACCGCCTCCAGCGCGCCAGGGAATTCGGTGCAGAAGAGTTGATCAATCCGAAGGAAACCAAGGACGTGGTGCAGGCCATCCGGGACCTCACGCACGGGCGCGGCGCCCACGCGTCGATGGATTGCTCATCGGCTCCGATCGCGCGCTTGCAGGCGGTACAGTGTGTGCGCACCTGGGGCAAAGCCTGTTTTGTCGGCGAGGGCGACAGCGTGACACTGAATGTGAGCAACGACATGTTGCGCCGGCAGGTGACGATCATCGGCTCGTGGACCTTCTCCACGGTCGGCCAGGCCAAGTGCGCGGAATACGTTGCCGATCGCGAAATCGTGCTCGACCGGTTGTTCACCCATCGATGGAAACTCGAGCAGGCAAAGGAAGCATACGAGCTGTTCGACAAACAGACTTCCGGCAAGGGTGTGATCCTGCCTTCCTGAGAGCGCGCAAGCCAACGGGCACGCGCATGGCGACGCTTGCGCCTTTGTTTAACACGGCCAGCTTTAATGACTGCCATTTGCTGAAACCGCGATGTTTGAGAATTTCTCACTGACCACGGTGGTGGCCCGCAAGGTCAGCATTCGCGCACGCATCGGCGGTAACGGGCCGCCGCTGCTGTTGCTGCATGGCAATCCGCAAACCCATGTGATGTGGCATGCAGTGGCGCCGACGCTGGCGGAACACTTCACGGTCATCGCCACCGACCTGACCGGTTACGGCATGAGCAGCAAACCGCCTTCGTCAGATGACCATGCCGCCTACTCCAAACGTGCCATGGCAAACGATCAGATTGCCGTCATGAACAAACTTGGATACGCACAGTTCATGGTTGCCGGCCACGATCGCGGTGCACGCGTAGCCTACCGCATGGCGCTGGAACATCCGGATACCGTACAAAAGCTGGCAGTACTGGATATCATCCCGACACTGGAAGCGTTCGAGCGCGGCGGCAAGGATTTCGGCATGGGCTACTACCACTGGTTTTTCCTCGCGCAACCTTCGCCGCTGCCGGAAAAACTCATCAATGCAAACCCGGAATGGTTCTGGCGCTGGCATACCGACCGGGTGCCGCGCAAGTTCTTTGCGCCCGGCGCGGTCGAGGATTATCTGAAATGCTTCAACAATCCGGAAACCGTTCGCGCAATCTGTGAAGACTATCGGGCGGGAGCGACCATTGACTGCGAACTGGATGCGCAGGACCGGGACGCAAACAAACGGATTACCTGCCCGCTACTGGCATTGTGGGGAAAGCAGGCGCGACTGGAAAAATGGTATGACACGCTTGCCGTCTGGCGCGGCTGGGCTGACGACGTTCGTGGCGGCGCGCTCGATTGCGGCCATTACCTTGCAGAGGAATTGCCGGACGAAACCAGCGCAGCGCTGCTCGCATTTTTTCGCGGATAAGCGGGGCGCCATTTCAGATTAGCCCGGTGCGATATGAATCTGACACATCACTATTACGATAGCGGCGAAGTTGTACTTCATTACGTGCGCGCAGGGAAAGGCCAGCCCGTCGTCCTGCTGCACGGCTGGCCGCAAAGCTGGTACTGCTGGCACAAGATCATGCCCGCATTGGCGGAAAACTATGCGCTGATCGTGCCGGATCTGCGCGGTCTCGGCGATTCATCGCGACCGCTGTTCGGCTATGACAAGGCGACGGTAGCGGAGGATATCCGTCAACTGGTGCATGTGCATCTGAACATCGATAGCTATTACCTGATCGCGCATGACTGGGGCGGACCGGTTGCATTTGCGCTCGCTGCAACGTGGCCAGACCATGTGCGCAAACTGGTTATGCTCGACACCGCCGTACCCGGAGACGGAAGCGGCACGTTCTCGCAACGCGGCCGCCGCTGGCACCACGCCTTTCACCAGACCGCCGACCTGCCCGAGGCACTGGTTGCCGGGCGTGAGGACATTTACCTGGGTTGGTTTTACCGCAACTACGGATATCAGCCTGGCGCCATCTCCCCCACCGATGAGCAGGAATACCTGCGCACCTATCGTCAGCCGGGTGCGCTGCGGGCAGGAGTTTCCTATTACCGCGCGCTCGAACAGGATGTCGCACACAACGAAACACTGCTCGCAAAAAACGGCAAGCTGAAAATGCCGGTACTCGCGCTGGGCGGCGGCAAGGCGTTTGGGCGCGGAATCGAAACCCTGGAGTCGCTACAGCGCGTCGCCACCGACGTGCGTGGCGGCATCATCGAGGACTGTGGTCACTGGATGCAGGAAGAAAAACCCGAGGAAGTCACAGAAGCGGTGATGGCGTTCTTCGCCGAGAAATAGCTCTGACTCGCCATCGGCGTGGGCTCGATGCGTTCCTTACTGAGCGGTCCAACCGCCATCCACGATCAAATGTGTACCGGTGACCATGGCACCGGCCGGTGAAGCGAGGTACACCGCAGCGGCGGCAATCTCGCCCGGCGTCGCCAACCTTGCCATCGGGATCCTCGACATAATGAACTCGAGCTTTTCCGGCGTATCGGCGACCTTGCGCATCAATGGCGTGTCGGTAAAAGTCGGACCGATGCTGTTGACGCGGATGTTTTGCGGCGCCAGTTCAACCGCCATCGCCTTTGTAAGACCTTCGAGCGCGTGTTTGGTCATGCAGTAAACCGTGCGATTTGGTGAGCCGACGTGACCCATTTGCGATGACATATGGATGATGCTGCCACCAATGTCGGCGCGGGTTTCATCCTCGAGCATTTTCCTGACCGCCGCCTGTGCCGCGACGAAACAGGCGCGCACGTTCAGATCCAGCATTGTGTCCAGATGCTCGTCCGACACATCGACAAACGGTTCCGGATAGTTGGTGCCGGCGTTGTTGACGAGAATGTCGAGCCGCGGCAACGCGGCAATGGCCGCCCTCAGGTCAGCATCGACAGTCACGTCACAGACAAGCGCACTGGCCTTGCCACCGGATGAAGTGATGCGTTCACACATCTGATCGAGAGCCGTGCGAGTGCGCCCGACCAGATAGACTTCGGCGCCTGCCGCGGCATACGCCTCGGCAATCGCCGCACCCAGCCCCGTTCCGGCACCGGTAACCAGGGCGGCCTTGTCGTCCAGCCGGAATGACGGAATCAGAAGACTATCGGACATGCAGGCTTCCTCCACACACAAAATCGCTACACGGAAAACAAAAAGAAAACCACGCGCCGTTACCCCAGCGCGTGGCCGTCAATTTACAGCAGCTGACCGGGTCCAGGCCCCGATCAACCGAATTGCGCGAACTCAGGCGTTCGCTCTGTCCGGCTTGAAGATCCGATCAAGATGCGCGTCTGGCAAGGGTTTGGTAATCAGACTCACGATCACCATGACCACCGAAGCCGCAACGACACAGGTACCCGCCACGCCGAACGGGTTCTTCCAGCCGTGAACAACGTACAGGTAGGCATAGAGCAACACGCCCGTCAGGAAGGATGCGATCGCACCCGCCTTGGTCGCCCGCCTCCATAGCGAACCAATCACCAGCGGACCTGCCGCGCCCGCAACGATCCCCCCGATGCCGATCCAGAGCAATACCGCGAGGAACTTCGGTCGATCCGAAGCCAGCCAGACCGCGACGACGCCGACGAGGACGATAGCCACACGTGAGATATTCAAGGCTATACGGTCGACTTGTTCCGCCGACTTTTCCTTGTGAATTACCGGTGCCAACGTGCGCTTGTACAAATCGTTACTGAATATCACGGCAATAGCGATGAACAAGCCGTCCGACGTTGACATGATCGCGGAAAGCACCCCAACACCGAGCATCCCCGCGAGAAACGGCGGGAACAACTGCGTAAACAGGACGGGGATGGCCTGGTCGGGAGGAAGACCGGGGCCAACCAGTGCACGCGCATGCAAACCACCAAGCACCGTGAAGCCGAGAATCGAACCCATCGGAATAGCGATCAGCAGGAAGGTGCGAATCTGTTTCGGCTCCTTCAGCGCAAACGCGAGCTTGCCGATGTGAGGATTCATCGCGAACGGGAGGTGCGCGATAAACAGCAACAAAACCAATAGAAAGCTGCCGAAGATGAGATCGCCTTCGATGAAGTAGTTATCCCATCCCATGGCGGGATTTTCAGCCACAAGTGCCTGATTGATTGCGCCGGGTCCCGAGCCCTCGACACCGGGAGACAGCAGGAACATTCCCGCGATGATCAGCGCAATGATCACCATCATGACGCCCTGAATGCCATCGGTCATGATATCCGCGTGCGAGCCGCCCATACCGATATACAACGCGATCACGGCCACGCTTACGAAAATACCGGTCATGTACTTGAGGTCGAGCAGCACCTCGAACATGGTCGCCGCTGCCACGATCTGCGCAGCGATGTAGAACACCAGTAGCAAGGACAACAGCGCAAAGGCAATGCGCAGAAAGTCGCTGTTGTACCGCTGGCCCATGAATTCCGGTAACGAATTCGATCTGAACCGGTCGCCGGCACGTTTAATCAGCTTGACCGCGAGAATCATTCCCAGATAGATCGCAATGGGATAGACGGCGGGATACCAGATAACGGCGAAACCTTTTGAGTACGCCATGCCCGGCAAACTCATGAAAGTCGCACCGCTGGCAATCGTTGCCGCAAAAGCAAATGCCAGCATGAAAGGTCCATAGGCGCCACGCGCAACCGCGAAATCTTCCTCCGTCTTGGTCTTGCGCATGCCGTAGGCACCGATGCCGATGAACAGCGTCAGAAACACCACGACCCATATCCACCCCCAGGCCCCGATATTGGTGTCATATGTCATTTTGTTATCCCCCCGTGTCTTTTTCTTTTACGAGTCAGTCCCAGTTTTTCTGTTTCGAGACCAACCACATCCCGATGATCCAGTAGGCCAGGATGATGATTACCATCAGCGTCAGCACGTTCATTTCTCGTCTCCTCCTCGAGCGGTCACCGGCGAATTGAACGACATTGTCCAGTACGCAACGGTGCCACCGGCATCGTACCATCTGGACCTCTCCGGTCAACGCATTGATCGACCGCATGACATGCCAAATGCAAGTCATGTTGCGGCGCAATGTGGATGACAAAAACAGAAATGTCGGGTTGTGTTACCCGGTGCACCGGCGTCAGCGCAATCCTTCGGAAACGACCCACCGGTCAACGAGATCAAACAACCACTGGACGAGCAAGGCGAGTACAGCAGCCGGGATGGCCCCCGCGAGCAGCAATGCATGATCGTTCAGCGCCAGGCCGGTCACCAGTCGTTCTCCGTATCCGCCGGCACCGATGAAGGCCGCGATGGTTGCGGTGCCGACATTGATGACGGCCGAGGTTTTGATCCCGGCGAGAATTGAACCCGCTGCCAGCGGCAGTTCGATCAGGCGCAATCGTGCCGCCGGCGGGAGTCCCAGCGCGCGCGCCGATTCACGCAAGGATGGATCGATTCCGCTCAGCGCGCTGTGGGTGTTACGCACCACCGGCAGCAGCGAGTACAGAAACAACGCCACCAGTGCCGGCACAGTGCCGATACGCCCGAGTAGCGGAATCAGGAAGACCAGCAATGCCAGTGCGGGAATCGTCTGTATGATGCCGACGACTGACAATATGGCTTGACCCGCAGTTTGGCTGCGCGCAGCCCACACACCTAGCGGAATGGCCACCATCACAGCCGCGCCCAGTGAAACGAACACCAGCATCAGATGCTGCCTGGTCAACTTCCAGAAGTCCGGGCCGAACAGTTTGTCGGCAAAGCCGGTGACGTGCGTCGCGTCTGACTGCGGCCCACCGACAAAGTCGCGTGCAATGGCGGAAAAACTTTCATTCTTCAGTTCCGCGCGCGCATTCATTGCAATCATCTGTTGCTCGTCGATTTTCGATTGCAAAGCGGTGATGGCCCGCCACGCCTGCGGAAAACGGCGCGGCACGTCGAGCCGGTACACGAGGACTGCGTCGTATTGCGGGAAATAGCTCCTGTCATCATCGAGTACGCGCAGATGAAAACGCGCGATCTTTGCGTCGGTGGAATAAATGTCCATCACGTCGATCTGCCCGGCCGCGATCGCCTCGTAAGCCAGCCCGTGATCGATCCCGACGGGAGTTTGTGGCAAGGCGTAACGTTGCTTCAATCCGGGCCAGCCGTCATTGCGCTCCATGAATTCATGCCCCAACCCGAAGCGCAACTGCGGATGCTGCGAAAGCGCGCTCACGCTGGCGATGCCAAGCCGCTGCGCTTGCGCCTCGCGCATGGCAAGTGCGTAAGTATTATTGAACCCGAGCACGACGCCGGCACAAAGGCCGAACTGACGCAGTCCGCGATTCAGGCTCTGCAAATCCGTGGTTTCTGTGCCGAGCAGCTGGCGCGCGATGGTGCCGGTGTAATCCGGATAGACGTCGATGCCGCCTGCCTTGATCGCCTCGAACAGGATGGCGGTGTTTCCCATGCCGGGACGGTGTACGACTGCCACTCCGGGTACGGCAGCCGTTTGTGCGATGATTTCGCCAAGGATGTAGGACTCGGTAAACCGTTTCGATCCGACAACCAGTTCATCCGCGTGGCAGGTTGCGCTGCCCGGCAGCACAAGAGCAAACAACATCGCACTCGCCAGGACGAAGTACCCAAGTCTGCCAGACAAGCCAACATACCGGTTGTCCCGCTTCTCGTGACCATGTCGACAGGCGCCGGTCTCAGTCACGATGCGGCAAGCCGTGGATCGGCACGTTGGGCACGAATAAACTCGGTGACGAACGCCTGCGCCGGTGAAGCCAGCAATTCATCAAGCGAACCGGTCTGGATGATTTTGCCTTCGCGCATCAGAACGATGTCATCGGCAAAGTGCGCAGCCTCGTTCATGTCATGGGTAACCAGGACGACGGTCTTTTTCAGCCGCGCAAAAATGTTCTTGAGATCGTTCTGCAAACCGAAACGGATCATCGGATCGAGTGCGCCGAGTGGTTCGTCCATCAGCAATACCGGCGGATCGAGCATGAGCGCGCGTATCAGCGCGATGCGTTGGCGCTGCCCGCCGGAAAGCGCTTTGGGAAAACGCATCAGCATATCCGGTGATATCTGGACCATGTCGGCCAGTTCCGATACGCGAGAGTCCACAACTGCGCGCGGCCGGCCAAGATAATCAGCCATCAGAGTCACGTTCTCTCGCGCCGTCAGATGCGGGAACAGCCCGCCATCCTGAATGACGTAGCCCACGCGCAAACGCAACTGCTCCACGTTATCCACGCTCAGCACGGTTGAGTCGAGCGTCACCGAGCCCGAGTCCGGCATCAGCAAACCAATCAGCAGGCGCAACAGCGTGGTCTTGCCGCATCCGCTGGGGCCAACCACCGCAGTGGTACATCCGTCCCGGAATCGCAGCGTTGTCGGTTGCAGCACCTGCAGCGTGCCAAATGACTTGCTGATGTTTTGCACCGACAGCATCGCGCGGATCAGGCCGGCTGAAACGGCGTTCCGTTCGGCGTCACCCGGATGCCCGGCGCCAGCCTCTTCCACGGGAACTCGGTCAGATCAGCCAACATGGGTCCGGGCGCCTTGGCAACGAGAATGGTTTCTGCGATCGGCGCGAAATCGGCACGGAAATGTACCGAACTTTTATTGACCAGAATTCTTTCCCTGGTCGGTTCGATGCCGACGAAGCGGTACATTTCCTGGTCAGCCATTTGCGGTTTGCCCGAAGCAACGACCACCCGCACGCCGCCAATGCGCAAGCATGCACACGGCCCGATATTCATCGTAAAACCCCGATAGAACGGCCCTGTGCAGGTGAACCTCCCGTCGGACAAGCGCTCGACAGTGAAACGCGCGCGAAACGGCGCATCCCCGGGTATGCCCGACTGCCCGCCGAGATCGATTTCGATCTCCGCCCCCTCGCCTGCGGTATGGGCTGCCTGCGCCGCGATCCGATCATCGATCAGACCCAGAGCGGCGTGCTCGGCGCGATTGCTCACCAGCGCGCGAAGCATTCCCGTGGTGTTCGAATCGCCTCCGGCACCCGGGTTGTCCTGGGTATCGGCAATCACTACGGGGCGGAATGCACGGGCGGCAATCGACATCGCCTTTTTCACCGCTTCGTCCGGGTCATATACCGGACATTCGTAATCGCTTTCCGCCTCGTTGACCATGTTCCACAACTTTTCGGCCGAAGCGCGCGCCTGGCCGGCATCTTCGGCATAGGCGAATACCACTGGTCCGCATTCGGAAAAATCCGCAGCGGGAAAACCCGGCGTGTATGACAGCGCCGCGGCCTGTGGCTCGAGTCTGGCAAGTGCGGCATAGATCTCACTGTTCGGCTCCATCATGGTGGATTGCGCCTGCAGCGGAATCAGGAATGGCAGTCGCATGCTTGCCAGCTTGGGCCGTGCTGCCCCATCGAGCAGGCGCCGCAGATGGCGGGCGACGCGCTCGCCTGTTTCGGCCATGTCCACATGCGGATAGGTACGGTAGGCAATGAGCAAATCGGCG